>DASVOL010000001.1:0-9526 GCA_036383375.1 Bradyrhizobium sp.
GTGATCAAGGCGCTGATCGAGGCCGGCAAGCTGCTGGCGCGCGGCCGCCTCAAACACCAGTACCCGCATTCCTGGCGTTCCAAGAAGCCTGTGATCTTCCGCAACACGCCGCAATGGTTCATCGCGATGGACAAGGACATCGCGGAGGATGGCCATGCCAAAAAGGGCGACACGCTGCGCGCCCGCGCGCTGCAGGCGATCTCGGTCACGCAATGGGTGCCGCCGGCCGGCGAGAACCGCATCAACGGCATGATCGCCAACCGGCCGGACTGGGTGATCTCGCGGCAGCGTGCCTGGGGCGTGCCGATCGCCGTGTTCGTGCGCGAGAACAGCGACGGTTCGGCCGAGATCCTGCAGGACGAGGTCGTCAACCAGCGCATCACCGAGGCCTTCATGGAGGAAGGCGCCGACGCCTGGTACATGGACGGCGCCCGCGAGCGCTTCCTCGGCAGCCGCGCGTCGGAGAACTGGAAGAAGGTCGACGACATCTGCGACGTCTGGTTCGATTCCGGCTCCACGCACGCCTTCGTGCTGGAAGACCGCCAGAACTTCCCGCAGCTCGGCAACATCGTCCGCAAGATCGATGGCGGCAACGACACCGTGATGTATCTCGAAGGCAGCGACCAGCATCGCGGCTGGTTCCACTCCTCGCTGCTGGAAAGCGCCGGCACGCGCGGGCGCGCGCCGTACGACATCGTGCTCACCCATGGCTTCACGCTCGACGAGAACGGCCGCAAGATGTCGAAGTCGCTCGGCAACACCGTCGAACCGCAGAAGGTGATCAAGGATTCCGGCGCGGATATCCTGCGCCTGTGGGTCTGCGCCACCGACTATGCCGACGACCAGCGCATCGGCCCGGAGATCCTGAAGAACACCATCGAGACCTATCGCAAGCTGCGCAACTCGATCCGCTGGATGCTCGGCACGCTGCATCATTTCAAGCCGAGCGAGAAGGTCGCCTTCGCCGAGATGCCCGAGCTCGAGCGGCTGATGCTGCACGAACTGGCCGGCCACACCGAGACCATCCGCAAGGCCTATGCGGCGTTCGACTACAAGACCGTGGTCGCAACGCTCGCGGCCTTCATGAACTCCGAGCTGTCGGCGTTCTACTTCGACATCCGCAAGGACACGCTGTATTGCGACCCGCCGTCTTCGGTGGCGCGCAAGGCAGCGCTGACCACGATCGACCTGCTCTGCGACGCGATCCTGAAATGGCTGGCGCCGATCCTAAGCTTCACCACCGACGAAGCCTGGCGGATGTACCGGCCGAACGCCGAGCCCTCGGTGCATCTCACGCTGTTCCCCGAAGGTCTCGAGCAATTCCGCGACGATGCCCTCGCCGCGAAGTGGGAGACGATCCGCAACATTCGCCGCGTCGTCACCGGTGCGCTCGAGCTCGAGCGCGCCGCCAAGCGGATCGGCTCGTCGCTCGAGGCCTCGCCGGTGATCTACATCGCTGACCGCGCGACGCTGGCCACGTTGTTCGACATCGATCTCGCCGAGGTCTGCATCACGTCGAACTACGAGGTGCGCGAGGGCGAGGCGCCGGCTAATGCCTTCCGCCTCGATGCCGTGCCCAGCGTCGCCGTGGTGGTCGAGAAGGCGGTCGGCACCAAATGCGCGCGCTCGTGGAAGATCCTGCCTACGATCGGCGAGGACCCCGAATATCCCGACGTCTCGCCGCGCGACGCGCAAGCGCTGCGCGAATGGAAGGCGCTGGGGGTCACGGTTTGAGCTCGCCGGTTCGCGCCGGTGTGCTGGCGGCGGTCATCACCCTGATCGCCGACCAGGCCTCCAAGCTCTGGCTGCTGTTCGTCTTCGGCATCGCCCACCGCGGCGCGGTCGAGGTGACGCCGTTCTTCGACCTGGTGCTGGCCTGGAATCCCGGCATCAGCTTCGGCTGGTTTCAGAGCGAGACCCCGGCGGCCCAGATCCTGCTGATGGTGATCAAAGCCGCCGCGGTGATCGCGCTGGCGATCTGGATGGCGCGGTCGCGGACCTGGCTCGCGACAGTGTCGCTCGGCCTGATCATCGGCGGTGCGATCGGCAACGGGATCGACCGCTTCGCCTATGGCGCCGTGGTCGATTTTGCCCTGTTTCATGTCGAAATCGGTGGAAAAACCTTTAATTGGTACGTGTTTAACCTCGCCGATGTGGCGATCGTTGCTGGCGTGGCGGCCCTATTGTATGATTCCGTCATGGGGACCCCCGCCGTAAAAGCGCCCTGATCCCGGCCGATATCAGCCGGTCGGCGGCCGACCTGCACCTAGCGGAACTGAGCGCTAAGCCAGTGATCGCTTTGGCGAATTTTGAGATGGGAATAGCGCGATGCGCGACACCAAAGTCCGCGGTTACCTGATCGAGACGTCTCGGCTGTCGCTGCTGCGCGGCTTGCGTCTGGCGTTCGTTGCGGCCGGGATCGGCCTCGTCATGACGGCCGGCCCGGTGCGAGCCGGCGACGATGAAGATGACGGCGATGACGGCCTGACCTTCGAAGAGCGGATCATCGACAATCTGATGACCGGGCTCGGCGCCAAGAGCGCCGCCAGCAAGGGCATCGACTATCGCGAGCGCTCGCCGCTGGTGGTGCCGCCGAAGCTCGATCTGCCGCCGCCTGCCACAGCCGCCCAGGTCAACGCGCCGAACTGGCCGAAGGACCCTGACATCGCGGCGCGCAAGGCTGCAATCGCGGCGCGCAAGAAGGAAGTCAAGAAGGAGCCGTGGCAGTCAGCGGTGGCGTTGACGCCGGCCGAGATCGAGGCGGGCCGCAAGCAGCAGACCGCCACCGAGGGCCGCAGGGAGCCGCTCGAGCCGGGCACCAACACCAATCCGTCGCTGATGCCGAGCCAGCTCGGCTACAACGGTGGTCTGCTCGGCCTCTTCAAGGGGAACAGCAGCGAGGCCAAGCCGTTCCCGGGCGAGCCGACGCGCGACTCCCTGACCGAGCCCCCTCCAGGCTACCAGACGCCGTCTTCAAACTTTGCCTACGGTACAGGGCCGATGAAGCCGAAGGTGAACGAGGGCCAATACGACATCATGACCGGAAAACCGATACAGTGACGCTTGGCCTGTTTGGGCGAAGGCTGACATGAGCAAAGCTTAATGCGGGGGGACGTCCGTCTCTCCGCTTCGTGACGACTGGCACGGACTGCACCGTGTACGATGGCGTCTTTCACGCCCGGCCGTCTGTTCAGGCTTCCACAAGGACCATGATGCCCTCACGCCGATCGATTGCCCTGTTCGCTGCCGCCTTTGTTTCAACCATCCCGCTGTCGGGCACCAGCCTCCGCGCCCAGACCACCGTCACCTCGGAACGCCCTGCGAGCTTCACGCTCGACAACGGCCTGCAGGTCGTGGTGATCCCCGATCACCGCACGCCGGTCGTGACGCAGATGATCTGGTACAAGGTCGGCTCCGCCGACGAGACGCCGGGCAAGTCGGGCCTCGCCCATTTCCTCGAGCATCTGATGTTCAAGGGCACCGCCAAGCATCCGGCGGGCGAGTTCTCGCAGACCGTGCTGCGCGTCGGCGGCAACGAGAACGCCTTCACCTCCAACGACTACACCGGCTATTTCCAGCGCGTGCCGCGCGAGCAGCTGCCCACCATGATGGAGTTCGAGGCCGATCGCATGACCGGCCTGATCCTGAAGGATGAGAATGTGCTGCCCGAGCGCGACGTCGTGCTCGAGGAGTTCAACATGCGGGTCGCCAACAACCCGGATGCAAGGCTCACCGAGCAGATCATGGCCGCGCTCTATCTCAACCATCCCTACGGCCGGCCGGTGATCGGCTGGCACCAGGAGATCGAGAAGCTCGACCGCGAGGATGCGCTCGCCTTCTACCGCCGCTTCTATGCGCCGAACAACGCGATCCTGGTCATCGCCGGCGATGTCGACGTCAAGGACATCCGCCCGCTCGTCGAGAAGAATTTCGGCCCGATCCCGGCGCAACGTGTGATTCCCGAGAAGCGGGTCCGGCCGCAGGAGCCGACCCCGGCCGCGCCGCGCACCGTGACGCTGTCGGATCCCCGCGTCGAACAGCCGAACCTGCGCCGCTACTATCTGGTGCCGTCGGCGACCACGGCGGCGGCGGGTGAGAGCCAGGCGCTCGATGTGCTGGCGCAATTGATGGGCGGCGGCGCCAACTCCTACCTCTATCGCTCGCTGGTGATCGACAAGGGCCTCGCGATCTCGGCCGGCGCCGGCTATCAGGGCACCGCGCTCGATCCGTCGCAATTCTCGATCGCAGTGACGCCCAAGGCCGGCGTCGAGTTCGCGCAGATCGAGGACGCGATCGACAAGGTGATCGCCGATCTCGCGCAGAACCCCGCGCGCGCCGAGGATCTCGAACGGGTCAAGACCCAGCTGATCGCGGAGGCGATCTACGCCCAGGACAACCAGGCGACCCTGGCGCGCTGGTATGGCGGCGCGCTGACCACCGGGCTCAGCATCGACGACATCAGGAGCTGGCCGGACCGCATCCGCGCCGTCACCGCCGAGCAGGTGCGCGCTGCTGCCGCCACCTGGCTCGACAAGAAGCGGTCGGTGACCGGCTATCTGATCAAGGATACTGCGCCGAAACGCGAGGAGAAGCGCTCGTGATCTATTCCATCACCCGCCGCGCGGCGCTGATCGGCGGCGCCTGCGCCGCGATGCTGACGCTGACGTCAGTGCCCTCGCAGGCTGCGGCCAAGATTCAGCGGCTGGTGTCGCCCGGCGGCATCGAGGCGTGGTTCGTGCAGGACGCCACCGTACCGCTGATCGCGATGGAATATTCCTTCGGCGGCGGCGCCAGCCAGGATCCGCCTGGCAAGCCCGGCGTCGGCAATCTGGTCGCCGACCTGCTCGACGAGGGCTCCGGCGATCTCGATTCCAAGACCTATCATGAGCGGCTCGAGCGCCGCGCCATCGAGCTCAGCTTCCAGTCCAACCGCGATCAGTTCCGCGGCTCGCTGCGCATGCTCAAGGACAACAAGGACGAGGCCTACGACCTGTTGCGGATGGCGCTGACCTCGCCGCACTTCGAGCCCAAGGACGTCGAACGCATCCGCGCCCAGGTGATCTCGAACCTGCGCCGCGAATCGACCAACCCGTCCTCGCTGTCGGGCCGCAAGTTCCTCGAGCTCGCCTTCGGCGATCATCCCTATGGCAGGACGGCGACCGGCACGCTCGAGAGCGTGCCGACCATCGAGATCGCCGACCTGAAGGACTATGTCCGCCGCATCATCGCCAAGGATACGCTGCGCATCGCCGTGGTCGGCGACGTCGATCCCGATACGCTCGGCAAGCTCTTGGACAAGACCTTCGGCGGCCTGCCGGCCAAGGCCGAATTGACGCCGATTCCCGACGTCGTGGCGACCAAGCCGCCGCAGCGCGCCTTCGTCCCGCTCGACGTGCCGCAGACCGTCGTCACCTTCGGCGGCCCCGGCATCAACCGGCACGACCCGGACTTCATGGCCGGCTATGTGGTGAACCACATTCTCGGCGGCGGCGGGCTGTCGTCGCGGCTTTACAAGGAAGTGCGCGAGAAGCGCGGGCTGGCCTATTCGATCTATGAGGCGCTGCTCTGGATGGATCACTCCGCGCTGTTCATCGGCAACACCGGCACCCGGGCCGATCGCGCCGGCGAGACCGTCGATGCGATCGAGGCGGAGATCCGCCGCATCGCCGAGCAAGGTCCGACGCAGCAGGAGCTCGATGAGGCGAAGTCCTATCTGAAGGGCTCGCAGATGCTGGCGCTCGACACCTCCTCCAAGCTCGCGCAGGCGATGCTGCAGTACCAGCTCGACAAGCTGCCGATCGACTACATCGAGAAGCGCAGTGCCATCGTCGATGCGGTGACGCTCGACGACGTCAAGCGGGTCTCCAAGCGGCTGTGGGGCAACGGCCTGCTCACCGTGATCGTCGGCCGCGCCCCGCAAGCCGCAGCCCAGCCGGCATCGGCGCCGCCGAAGGCGAACTGACGCGGTTCGGCGCGCGGCTCCTTCGTACACACCCCCGTTGTGGCCACCCCTCTCCCCACCCTCCCCCACAAGGGGGGAGGGAGCCTGCGAGGCGTACTCACCTCACATCATGCCAACATCGGCACCGATGGCTCGATTGACGCTTCGATCGTAAGGGACGCGCAGGCGGATAGGCTCCCTCCCCCCTTGTGGGGGAGGGTTGGGGAGAGGGGTGGCCGCGGGCTCGGACCGCCGACGGAGCGAACACTGCATCAACGCCCCCCAAGCACACCCACCGCAAACCCGCTATCCTGCGGCCGCCGATTCTTCCCTCCACGGTGATGTCATGCTGCGGCTGTCCCGCGACCTTACGATCGACGAGAACGACATTGAGATCGTCTTTGTCCGTGCCTCCGGTCCGGGCGGGCAGAATGTCAACAAGGTCTCGACCGCGGCCCAGCTGCGTTTCGACACCAACAAGATCGCGCTGCCGCCGGACGCGGCGCAACGGCTGGCGCGGCTTGCCGGCAGCCGCATGACCAAGGACGGCGTGATCGTGATCCAGGCCTTCCGCTTCCGCACCCAGGAGCGCAATCGCGCCGACGCGATCGAGCGGCTGTTCGAGATGCTGAAAGAAGCGATGGTGCGGCCGACACCGCGACGCCCGACCAGGCCGACGCTCGGCTCCAAGCAACGCCGGCTCGAAGGCAAGAAACGCCGCAGCGACATCAAGGCCGGCCGCGGCAGTCAACGTTTCGACGACTAGAGCGTTTTCGGGCGAAGTGGATGCCCGGTTCGCGTGAAGAAAACGCGTCAAAATAGAATCTAGAGCACCGGACACAGCGCGCGCGGCGCTGCGTCCGGGATCCATCGCGCCTTAATACTTCTTGGTTGCGGGCGCCATCTCGGAACCACCGGACTTCGGCGTCGTCGCGTGGCCACTGCTGCTGCCAACCGTTCCCTTCGACTTGGCTGTGGCACCGCTCTTCTGCGTCGGCGAAGTCGGCTGCGCTGCCATTTCCTCATCGCCGCTGCCGGACATGCCGCCGCCCTGCTGCACGGTCCCGCTGCCCGCTGCACCGCCGCGAAGCTGGGTATTCGGCGTAGCCGCCCCCTGCGCCAGGACGGGGCCGGCCATCACGGCCGAGATGGCAAGGGCGAGCACGCTGGTTCTTGCAAACGTCATCCATTTCTCCAGGACTTTGATTGACGATGGACGGAGCGGCGCAGGTGTGCGCCGTTTGCAGCGCCGATCCTAAAACCCCATCGTGCGAGACTGAATTTTCCGCAAACGGCGCACGCGCAATGCAAGCGGCGCCGTGTGGTGATCGTGCAGGGATTTCGCGGTGATTTTGCGGATTTGTCGTCCGCATATGCGGCAACCACCGGTTCCGCGCCAGATCAACGCCCAGCTTTGTTCTCTTTGTTCTGCTGTGAAACAGCCCGCTACTACCAACGGCCGATTTCTGCCTCCTACAGTCATCGCACAGAGGCGGTGATGTATATGACAAAGCTGCACGCGAGATGGACGTTGGCGCTGGGATTTTGCAGCGCGATGTTTGCAGTGCAAATGACGGCTGCGCAAATGCCCTTGCCCGCCGCCAGGCCGCCCGACGGGGCGACGCTGTTCAAGCAGCAATGCGCAACCTGCCACACCACCAACACCTCGGACCCCGTCCGGCAAGGACCGTCGCTCTACAAGATCGTCGGCCGCCATGCCGGCAAGGCCGACGGCTTCAAATATTCCGCGGGCTTCGCCAACGCGGATTTCGTCTGGGACGATGCCAGGCTCGATGCTTGGCTGACCAATCCACAACAGGTGATCCCCGGCGCCGTGATGGCTTACCGGCAAGCCAAGCCGGAAACCCGCGCCATGATCATCGCCTATCTGAAGGAGCTGAACTGAATGGCGAAACCCGTGCATTCGATGATCCGCGTGTTCGACGAGGCCAAGGCGCTCGACTTCTATCATCGCGCGTTCGGGCTCGAGATCGCGGACAATCTGAGATTTGGCGATTTCGCGCTGATCTATCTGCGCCATCCCTCCTCGCCTTTCGAGGTCGAGCTCACGGTCAATTTCGACCGCAAGGAGCCCTACACGCTCGGCGACGGCTACGGCCATCTCGCCGTCGTCGTCGATGACGTCGATGCCGAGCATGCACGTTTCGAGAAGGAGAAACTGTCGCCCGGGCCGCTGCGCGACTTCAAGCATGACGGCAAGACGCTGGCGCGCTTCTTCTTCGTCTCCGATCCCGACGGCTACAAGATCGAGGTAATCCAGCGCGGCGGGCGCTTCGGCTAATCCAATCAGAAAATAAATTACGGAGGAAACCCATGAGAGAAATCGATCGACGCAGCAAATATGACCGGCGTGTGTTTCTCAAAGGCGCGGCTGCCACCGCCCCCGCAGTCGCGATCGCGACATCGACCGGGCTTGGCATCACCGATGCGTGGGCCGATGAGGCAGGCACGCTGACGCCGGCCACGATGAAGACGCTCTTGAAGATGGCGCGCGACATCTATCCGCACGATTTTCTCGGCGACAGCTACTACATCACGGCCGTCAAGCCGTGGGATGACAAGGCCGCCAAGGATCCGGCGGTCAAGTCGCTGATCAATGAGGGCGTAACCCGGCTCGACCAGGCGGCCAACGACCGCCACAAGATGCCCTATGCCCAGATCGCCTGGGAGAACGATCGCGTCGCGCTGCTGCAGCAGATAGAGCAGAGCGCCTTCTTCCAGAAGATCCGCGGCGATCTCATCGCATCGCTCTACAACAACAAGGAGGTGTGGCCGCGGTTCGGCTACGAGGGCTCCTCCGCCGAGCACGGCGGCTACATCAAGCGCGGCTTCGCCGATATCGACTGGCTGCCGAAGGCCTGAACCGGACAACGCCCAGGAGGAAACAATGGCAAAATTCGATCTGAATGACAGCGGCGTTGTCGTGATCGTCGGCTCCGGCGCCGGCGGCGGAACGCTCGGCAATGAACTGGCGCAGAAGGGCATCAAGGTCGTGATCCTCGAAGCCGGACCGCGCATCGAGAACCAGGACTTCATCAACGATGAATGGGACAGCTTCGGCCAGCTCGCCTGGTCGGACATGCGCACGACGTCGGGAAGCTGGCGCGTCCACAAGGATTTCCCGAACATTCCGGCCTGGATCGTGAAGGCGGTCGGCGGATCCACCGTGCACTGGGCCGGCGCCTCGCTGCGCTTCGACGAGCACGAGTTCAAGATCAAGTCGGCATACGGCAACATCCCCGGCGCCAACCTGTTGGACTGGCCGATCACGCTCGCCGAGATGGAGCCCTATTACGCCAAGGCCGAGAACAAGATGGGCGTGACCCGCACCAACGGCATTCCCGGACTTCCCGGCAACAATAACTTCAAGGTGCTGGAAGCCGGTGCCAAGAAGCTCGGCTACAAGGAGGTGCACACCGGGCGGATGGCGATCAACAGCGAGCCGCGCGACGGCCGCGGTTCGTGCCAGCAGATCGGCTTCTGCTTCCAGGGCTGCAAGTCGGGCGCCAAATGGTCGACGCTCTACACCGAGATCCCGAAGGGCGAAGCCACCGGCAATCTCGA
>DASVOL010000002.1:0-14536 GCA_036383375.1 Bradyrhizobium sp.
TAGATGTCGAGGTGCAGCACGCTCGCCGCGGCCCAGGCCGCGACCGCCGCGGCCACCATGATGGCACCGTGGGAGAGGTTGAGAACGCCGGAGACACCGAAGATCAGGGTGAAGCCGGTGGCGCCGAGCGCATAAAGCGCACTGATGGCGAAGCCATCGATCAGGATTTGTAAGGCAAGCATCTCAAATCGGCCGCGGCAGCAAAGCTGCCTGTTGTGGAGGACGCGGAACTGAATACGGATGCTCCCGGGACCGGCCCGGGAGCATGATCATCGGTCAGTTGGTGGTGAGCTTGATGAAGCTCGGGAACTTGAGATCGCTCTTGGCGACCTCCTTCGGCCACACCGCGACCTGCTTGCCGCCCTGCCACTGCAGCATCAGTCCGGTGATCAGGCCCTTGCCGTACTTGATCGAATGGGTGAAGGGGTCGTCCTTGCCGTAGAACTGGACGCGGCCGATGGTGCCTTCCCAATCGGTCTTCTCCAGCGCATCGACCATCTTGTCGGCCTCGACCGAGCCGGCACGCTTCACCGCATCCGCGATGTAATAGACCTCGTCATAGGCTGTGTAGCCCGCGTAGGACGGATAGTTGCCGAAGCGCTTCTTGAAATCCTCCGCGAACGGTACCGACTTCGGCGTCACCGCGACGTTCGGGCCCGACACGCCCTGATACAGCACGCCTTCCGCCGCATCATTGGTGTCCTTGCCGAAGGTCTCGTTGGTCGCCTGCGAGGAGATGCCGAACATCGGGATCGGCACCTGCTGGTTCTTCCACTGCACCGTCGGCTGCACGCCGACATGCGAGATGCCGGTGATGATGACGTCGGGCTTGGCGGCTTCGACCTTGTTGAAGATCGGCGTGAAGTCGGTGGTATCCGGCGAGAAGCGGATATGGTCGACGACCTTGAGCCCGATCTTCGGCAGGCACTCCTCGTAGCCGACGTCGAGCGGCTTGGTCCAGGCTGCGTCCTCGCTCATGATGACCGCGGTCTTCATGTGCTTCTGATCGACCAGCAGCTCCTTGGCGGCGTCGCAAACCGACAGCGCCAGCGCCGCCGAGGTCAGATAGCCGTGGAAGGTGTACTTGTTCTTCTCGTAGTCGGCGTGGACGCTCTTGCTGATCTCGTTGGAGGCAGCGCCAGGCGTGACGAACGGGGTCTTCAGGCGCGACGCCCAGGGCTCGAGCGCCAACACCACTTCGCTGATGTAGCTCGAGATGACGACGTTGACCTTGTCTTCATTGACCGCGCGCTGGAATGCCCGCACCGAGTCCGCCGAGGACGAGTGGTTGTCGTAGGAGACGATCTCGATCTTGCGGCCGTCGATGCCGCCCTTGGCGTTGATCTCGTCGGCGGCGAGTTGCGCAGCCTGCGGGATCGACGCGCCGGCGATCGCCTGCGCTTCGGCGATCACGCCGATCTTGAGGGTGTCAGCCGCCAGCGCGCCGCTGGGGCTGGCTGCCAAAAGGCCCAACACGGCCGCTCCGGCAAGTTGCTGCATCGCATGAACAGGCAGTCGCGATGTTCTTTTCACCCTGTTTCTCTCCTCTTTTGTTCGGCTGCTTCGAGCTCTTGGGGCCGGACTATAGCTGCGACAAAACGCGCAGCAAGTGAAACTGCGCGCAGATCGCCATGCGTGGACGACAACTAAAGTAGTGGGTGGGCGCTGACAGGCTGAATAAATATGAGGCAGCACGGGAATAAAGACGCGGGGCGCCGATCATCCACAGCTGGTCATCGCCGGCTCGACCGGGCGATCCAGTACGCCGCGGCCTATCGGATTGAACTCAAGCGTCTCTGGAATACTGGATCACCCGCATGCGCGCACCGCGTGGTGTGACAACTTGAATCGAGAACCATCGTCATCGTCGTCCCGGCTTTCGCCAGGACGACGTCAGGGGTGAACCTGCCCTACTCCGCCATCTCCACCGGCTGCGCGGCGGGACCCGCGAGCGGGCGTTCTTCCATCGTGATCATGCAGATGGACGCCGTGGTCAGCAGCACGGCGGCGGCGCCGAACACGTAGCGGAATGCGGTGATCATGTCGGCCATCGGGATCGCGCCGACGGTGCCGGCGGACGCGGCATGATGCTCGCCGGCGAGCGAGATGTCGGTCCCGAGCGTCATCAGCAGGATGGTGGTGAAGGCGGCGACCGTGAAGGAGGCCATCATCGCACGGAAGAAGTTCATCGCGCCGGTCACGGTGCCGACCTGCGGCCGCGCCACCGCGTTCTGCAGCGACACCACGCTGATCGGGAACGTGGTGCCGAGCCCGAGCGCGAACACGCTCATCAGGAGCAGCAATCCCCACAGCGGCAGCGTCGTCACGGCCATGCCGACGGCGCAGATCGCGGCGACCGAGGTGCCGACGATGGCGACACGCTTGTAGTGCTTGGCCTTCGCCATGGTCCGGCCGGCGATCGCCGCACCGAAGGTCGAGATCGCCGCGAGCGGGATCAGCGCCAGGCCGGCCTCGCTGGCGGTGAGGTGATAGACCACCTCGTAATAGAGCGGCAGGTGCACGGTGAGCCCGACCATCGCGCCGAGCGCACAGCCGCCGGCGCCCATCGCGAACGGCACCACTGAACCGCCGAGCAGCGACAACGGCAGGAACGGCTCGTCGGCGCGGCGCGCGTGCCAGACGAAGGCGCCGGCGAGCGCGATCGAGGCGCCGACCATCGCGGTAATGGTCGGCGACAGCCAGGACAGCTTGGTGCCGCCCCAGGTCAGCACCAGCATCAGCACCACGGCCGAGGCCATCAGCAGCACGCCGCCAAGCCAGTCGACCTTGCGCTTGCGGTGGAACACCGGGATCTTGCTCATCTTCGGCAGCAGCAGCGCCAGCGCCGCCGCCGCGAGCGGCAAATTGATCCAGAAGATCATCGACCAGTGCAGATGCTCGGCGAACACGCCGCCGACCACCGGGCCGAGAATGCCGCCGGCCATCCAGACGCTGGAGAAATAGGCCTGGTAGCGGCCGCGCTCGCGCGGGGTGACCACATCGGAGATCACGGTCTGCACCACGGGCATGATGCCGCCGCCGCCGAGGCCCTGCAGGCCGCGGGCGATGATCAGCATCGTCATGCTGGGCGCAATCGCGCACAGCACCGAGCCGACCACGAACAGACTGAGCGAGGTGATGATCATGACGCGGCGGCCATAGATGTCGCTTAGCGTGCCGAACACCGGCGCCACCGCTGTCGAGGCGAGCAGATAGGCCGTGATCACCCAGGACAGGTTGGTGACGTCGTGAAACTGGCGCCCGATCGTCGGCAGCGCGGTCGCGACGATGGTCTGGTCGAGCGCGGCCAGGAACATCGTCAGCATCAGGCTGATCACGATGGTGCGGACTTCGTCCGGATTGAGCGGTGCCGGCGGCGCCAGCGGCGGCGCGTCGCTGAGTTCGATCACCTCGGTCGGGAGGTGGGACAGCTCTGCGGCAATGTCGTCAGGCAATGTTTCTTGGTCGGCAGGAAAACGGCTCTGCCGTTCATACTTGTTCATTTGGGGCGTAATGCTGCTGCGCGGGCGCGGGCCGCGATGGAATCATTCTCTGATCCGCAATTTATGCAGCAATTCACTGCTGAGGCAGGCACCCCAGCGCATGGGTGCATCCCACCGCACTGTTCTCGCGGTGACGTGATCGCGGCAACGCCGGCGCCGGCTCTCGCGCCGTTCTGAAAATCTACTTGGAGACCTTGGGCCGCTTCTTCAATTGTGCCCGTTTCGGCAGCAGCGCCGGCCAGCGCACGATGTGATCCTCGAGATCGGCGTCGTTGACGTCGAGCTCGGTGCCCTCGACCCGCCCGCGCACCGAGACGCCGGCTTCATGCACGGTGTTGGGATCGCCCGAGATCAGGGGATGCCACCAATAAAGGTCCCGCCCCTCGGCCACCAGCCGGTAGCCGCAGCTCGGCGGCAGCCAGTTCAGGGTTCGGACGTTTTCCGGCGTCAGGCGGACGCAATCCGGAACCTGGTCGGAGCGGTTCGTATAGTCCTTGCAGGTGCACAGGCCGGAATCGAGCAGCTTGCAGGAGATATGGGTGAAGTAGATCTTGCCGGTGTCCTCGTCCTCGAGCTTCTCCAGGCAGCACCGTGCGCAGCCGTCACACAGGCTTTCCCATTCGGCGTTGGACATCTCTTCCAACGTCTTGGTTTTCCAGAAGAATCCCTCCTGGCCCGACGGGCGCTTGGGCGGTGCGGTCATGATATCCCTGACATGGCGGTAAAGCCCTTCTTGGGACGCCGGCGCTCTCTCCGCAAGGGGGTGATATTGCGGGGTCGAAAAAGCCGGTGGGCAGCGTTAGGGCTTTCATTAAATTCACCAGCCGCGCCATTGGTTTATGGCAGCCGCTCGGATAGAACAACGAACGAGTCCCCAACGACGCAAAAGCGCCTTGGGAT
Organism: Bradyrhizobium sp.; assembly: GCA_036383375.1. Taxonomy (GTDB): domain Bacteria; phylum Pseudomonadota; class Alphaproteobacteria; order Rhizobiales; family Xanthobacteraceae; genus Bradyrhizobium. The sequence continues at coordinate 4,404 of DASVOL010000002.1, forward strand.
TGCCGCAACATCGAAGCAAGACGCTGGCCTGTGCCCATTTCGGGCGCCCGCAGCGCTGTCGAACTGATCAAGGGTCCGGTCCTTCAGATCATGCCGTCGCATTGGAAACAGAAGGTCCGGAATTTCTTCCTGGATCTCGATGCGCGTATCGACTCGACGCTGTTCTCGTCGGGCAAGGGCCTGCGCGAACTCTACGAGCGCTATTCCACCTTCATGGACCGCTTCTATGTCGGCCGCTGGAAGCGCTGGGTATTCATCGAGCCGCTGTCGGAGGCCGCGACGCTTGGGCTCGGCGGCATGATCCTGATGCTGACGCTCGCGATCCCCGCCTTCCGCGAGACCGCCGACGAGGACTGGCTGAAGAAGTCCGACCTCGCGGTGACCTTCCTCGACCGTTACGGCAACCCGATCGGCAGCCGCGGCATCAAGCATAATGACTCGATCCCGCTGGAAGATTTTCCGGACAATCTGATCAAGGCCACGCTCGCGACCGAAGACCGCCGCTTCTACGACCATTTCGGCATCGACGTTCCGGGCCTTGCCCGCGCGCTCGTCACCAACGCGCAGGCCGGCGGCGTCCGCCAGGGCGGTTCGTCGATCACCCAGCAGCTCGCCAAGAACCTGTTCCTGAACAACGAGCGCACCATCGAGCGCAAGGTGAAGGAAGCCTTCCTTGCGATCTGGCTGGAGACGCGGCTCACCAAGAACGAGATCCTGAAGCTCTATCTCGACCGCGCTTATATGGGCGGCGGCACCTTCGGCGTCGACGGCGCGGCGCACTTCTATTTCAACAAGTCGGTGCGCGACGTGAACCTCGCGGAAGCCGCGATGCTCGCCGGCCTGTTCAAGGCGCCGACCAAATACGCCCCACACATCAACCTGCCCGCAGCGCGCGCCCGCGCCAACGTCGTGCTCGACAACCTGGTCGATGCCGGCTTCATGACCGAGGGCCAGGTGTTCGGCGCCCGCCGCAATCCGGCGGTCGCGGTCGACCGGCGCGACGAGAATTCGCCGAACTATTATCTCGACTACGCTTTCGATGAGATGCGCAAGCTGGTCGACACCTTCCCGAAATCCTACACCGAGCGCGTCTTCGTGGTCCGCACCGCGATCGACATGAACGTGCAGAAGGCCGCTGAGGAAGCGATCGAGAACCAGCTCCGCCAGTTCGGGCGCGATTATCACGCGACGCAGGCGGCGACCGTGGTGTCCGATCTCGACGGCGGCATCCGCGCCATGGTCGGCGGCCGCGACTACGGCGCGAGCCAGTTCAACCGCGCCACCGACGCCTACCGGCAGCCGGGCTCGTCGTTCAAGCCCTACGTCTACACCACGGCGCTGCTGAACGGCTTCACGCCGAACTCGAAAGTGGTCGACGGCCCGGTCTGCATCGGCAACTGGTGCCCGCAGAACTATGGCCATTCCTATTCGGGTCAGGTGACGCTGACGCAGGCTATCACCCGCTCGATCAACGTGGTGCCGGTCAAGCTCTCGATCATGCTCGGCGGCAAGGAAGGCCCGAAGGCCGGCCGCGCCAAGATCGTCGAGGTCGCGCGCCGCTTCGGCCTCAAGGCCCCGCTGCCCGATACGCCGTCGCTGCCGATCGGCTCCGACGAAGTCACGGTGATCGAGCACGCGGTGGCCTATGCGACCTTCCCGAACCGCGGCAAGGCGGTGACGCCGCATTCGGTGCTCGAAGTGCGCACCGGCGCCGGCGATCTGGTGTGGCGCTGGGATCGCGACGGTCCGAAGCCGCGGCAAGCCATTCCGCCGAACATCGCCGCCGACATGGCCGGCATGATGAGCCACGTGGTCAGCGAAGGCACCGCGCGCCGCGCCGCGCTCGACGGCATTCCGACCGCGGGCAAGACCGGCACCACCAATGCCTACCGCGACGCCTGGTTCGTCGGCTACACCGGCAACTTCACCTGCGCGGTCTGGTACGGCAATGACGACTATTCGCCGACCAACCGCATGACCGGCGGCTCGCTGCCGGCGCAGACCTGGCACGACATCATGGTGACCGCGCATCAGGGCGTGGAAGTCAAAGAACTCGTCGGCGTCGGCATGGGCCAGAAGCTGCCGCCGCAGCCGGCGCAGGCCAATGCCCAGGCCAACGCGGCACCGCGCGTGCTGGAAACCAAGCCGGGCCCGCCGCCGGTCTTGACCAAGCGCGGCGCGGATATCCTGGTGCGGGTCGAGAAGCTGCTCGACGACGCCGCCAAGACGGCCAACAAGACCACGCTGAACGAGCCCTCGAAGGCCGGCAAGCCGGAATCCTCGAGCGCGCTGGCGTTCCCCGAAAACTACGTTGCCGCGGCCGGACCGGACGGCACGACAGCCCCTGCGCCACGCAAGAACTGACGTGCGGCTCCTCCTCACCACCTTGCTGGCACTCGTCATCGCCACGGCCGTCGGCCTCGGCCTGACCTACGCGACGGCAACGCGCGGCACCGATCTCGGCACGCTGAAGATCGGCGCCTGGACCGCGCGACCGAAGAATGGCACCTCCGACGTCGACCCCTATTCGCGCGCCACCATCGCGCGCAGCGGCGAGCTGCCGATCGGCACCGGCGACGGCATCGCGTTCTCGGCCACCACCGACGACAAGAACAAGCCGCTCGACGGCCGCTGCGACATCGTGGTCTCAGGCGTGACGCCGGCGGCGCGATTCTGGACGCTGACGCTGTTCGACCGCAAGGGCCACCTCGTCGCCAATTCGCTGCAGCGCTACGGCTTCACCAGCCAGGAGATCATGCGCGCCTCCGACGGCACGTTCGAGATCCACATCGCCTCGCGCTCGCGCGCCGGCAACTGGCTGCCGACCGGCGGCATTGAGCGCTACGCGCTGATGCTGCGCCTCTACGACACGCCGGTCGGGGTCGCGACCCGGACCCAGCGCGACGCGCCGATGCCCTCGATCGCAACGACGGGCTGCCCATGATCCGCGTGCTGTTCACCATCCTCGCAGGCGTGCTGCTCGGCGGCGTGGTGCATCTCGTCAGCGTGCTGGCGCTGCCGCGCATCGCCTCGCAGGACGCCTATTCGCGGCTGACGCCGATGACCAAGCTCAACGAGGTGACGCAGCTGCCGCTGGCCGACCCGAGCAACTCGCCGATGCCGCTGATGGATCCGGCCTTCGCGGTGGCGATCTGCCGCTACGATCTCTCCAGCGGGCCGCTCAAGCTCACCGTGCCGGTCAGCCAGGCCTATACGTCGGTGTCGTTCTACACCCGTAACGAGGTGGCGTATTACGCGATCAACGATCGCTCCGCCGGCAAGAAGGTGATCGAGCTCGACCTGATGACGGAAGCGCAGCACAACGAGCTGCCCGAGGACGAGGAAGTCACTGCGGCCGACCGGCTGATCATCGACTCGCCGACCTCGACCGGCCTGATCCTGCTGAAAGCGCTGGCGCCGGAGCCCGGTCTGATGCCGCAGGCACAGGCCTCGCTCGCGGCTTCCTCCTGCAAGCTGCAGGCCGAGCCCGTTGCGACGAAGCAGGAAGCGCCGCCGCCGCTCCCCGCCCCTGCTCCGCCGCCTGCGGCACGCAACAAGCGCTAGCTCGCGGCGAGCGCGTGCCGCCCGCAACGGCAGGTCTCGTAATCGACGGGATCGTGGCTGTTGACGATCGTGACGCTGTCGCTATGGGCCGCCTTCAACTGGCGTAGCCGCTCCTGGTTCTGGATGCGCGTCGCGCGATCCATGTCGGCCCGGCGCTGGAACATGCCGAGCACCAGCGGGATCCGCGGCCGGGCATCGAGCTGCGCGTGATGGAAATAGGCATCGCCGGCGTGCAGCAGCCATTTGTCCTTGTCGCGCACCGCGATGCCGCAGTGGCCGAGCGTGTGGCCGGGCAGCGGGATCATCAGAATGTCCGGCTCACGATCGCCGAGCGCGCGCACGCCCTTGAAGCCGAACCAGTCCTCGCCGCCGGCGCCGTAGAACGCCCAGTCCGGCCCGTGCTTCCACTGCGCCGTGATGTAGCGGCCTTGCGGCGGCGCGACCCGATGGGTCACCGCCATGTCGTACTCCTTGCGATCGACATGCACCTTGGCCTTCGGAAAGTCCGGCACGCCGCCGGCATGGTCGCGATCGAGATGCGTCAGCAGCAGATGCCGCACATCGTCGGGCGAGAAGCCGAGCGCTTTCACCTGCCGCACCGCCGTCTCGGCCGGATCGAGCCGTGGCGTGGTCTGCCGCACCCATTTGCGCCCGAGCCGCGGCGGGTCGCCGATGTCGTCGAGCCCGATGCCGGTGTCGACCAGCACGAGGCCGTCGCTGCCCTCGACCAGCAGGCAATGACAGACCATCCGCGCCCGCTGGAAAATGCTGCCGCTGCCGTTCACGAGCCGCTTGCCGATCGGGCACATGGTGCCGGTGTTGAGATGGTGGATGCGCATGACCAGTCCTCCGCTGAATTCCGCACAGGCTTGCCATCCGCCTTTCCATAGGTAAAATATTGTCTCTCTATCTATACGATAGGACAGGCCTATGGATATCCGCGAACTCCGGTATTTCGCCGCGGTCTACCGTGAGCGCAACCTGACCGCTGCGGCGAAGCGCTGCTTCATCTCGCAGCCGTCGATCTCGGCGGCGATCACCAATCTCGAGGCCGAGCTCGGCACCACGCTGTTCATCCGGCACAAGAAGGGCATGGCGCCGACGGAGTCGGCCGCGCAGTTCCACGGCGTCGCCCGCAGGATCATCGACGAGGCGGACGCGGCGCGAAACCTGTTTCGCAAACCCGCGACAAGGCAGCCGCTGACGCTCGGCCTGTTGCGCACGCTCGATCAGGCGCGGACGATCGCGCTGCTGAAGCCGCTGACGGCCAATGCCGACCTCGCGCTTCGGCTGGTCGGCGCCAATGAGAAGGCCGACGCGCGGATCGTCGCAAAGACCATGATCGGCGCCGGCGAGCACTTCATCCCGCTGTGGAGCGAACGCTACGTCGCGGCGTTGCCGCCGTCGCATCCCCTGACCCTCAAAGAGACGCTGCGGACCACCGACTTCGCAGGCGTTCCGATGATCGATCGCTGCCATTGCGAGCAGCAGGAGTTCTTCAAGCGCACCGCGCCGCCACGCAAGCCGGTGGCGATCGCGGAATCCGAGGAATGGGCGATGGCGCTGGTCGCGGCCGGGGTTGGCGTTGCGATCGTTCCCGAAGGCGTGGCGCGCGGCAATCCGGATGTGGCGGTGCGTGCGATCGAGATCGACGTGACGCGCCAGGTCGGCCTCGCCTATCCCTCGGCCCACCCGCCTTCAAATGCGCTGAAGGAGTTCATTGCGAGCCTGCCGCGGCAGGCGAATAGCCGCCGCGTCAGACCGACAACGAAGAAGGTGAAGCGGACCTAGCCCTTCGTCACCACGGCCTGGCCTGTGACGGGTCCAGTGATCAGCGGCGCGTTAGCGGTGAGTCGGGCGAGCTCGTTGATCTGGCGTTCGGCGTCGGCGGCCATGCCGTCGGGCGCCTGGATCACCAGCCGCTCCAGTGCCCAGCGATAGGACGAGATCCGCCGCTCCAGGCTCTGCTGGACCCATTGCACGATCAGCGTGTTCTCTTCCATCCGCGCCACAGCGTCGGCCTTCTCGCGCGGCGACACGTCGGCGATCATCTTGAGGCTGGCGCTACGCTTGCGATCGAGCTCGATCACCTGGATCGCGGTGGCGAAGAACGGCTCGAAGCGCGTGATGTCGTCGCGGACCTGGTCGATCAGCAGCGAATAGCGCGAGGCGAACGAGCGATGTGGCTCGTCGATCAGATTACGGCCATACGCCGTGCGATCGAACACGACCTTCTGCCGCCACGGCGAAGGCAGCGGCTGGTAGTCGCCGTACACGCTCTTCCACGCCGGTCGCGACAGCGGCGGCTCGATGAACTGATAGGCGAGATCACGCAGCTGACGTTCGTGTTCGGTGAGCTGGAATTGCGAGGCGTTCTTGCCGACGCTGCCGGTCGCCTCGGCACCCATCCAGCGATGCATGTCGTCGTTGCGGAAATCGGCGCGGGTGCGGCCGAAATCGCCGCCGCTGCAGCCCGCGAGCGCCGAGCCCGCCAGCAGCAGGATCAGCGCCGGGAGTGACCGCCGAGCCGCGGTCCGCTGCGCAAATTCCGGCATTGGATCAGGAGCGGCGTCGGCGACGACGGCCCTGCGCAGTGCCCTGCTCGGGCCCGCGACCTCCGCCGGTCTCCTCCGTCGTTCGTTCGATCCGGACGACGGGAAGGATCAGCACGGTCCCCATGCCTTCGCCGGCAGCACCGACAGCGCTCGGCCGCCGTGCAGCCGCATCCGCCGGAAACTCAACGATGGTGCCCATGTTCCGTTCTCTCTGGCCCCGCACGGACATGATTTGCCCCGCGCCCGCCGAGTTAAGAACGCGCATGGTTAACGACATCTTAAGCTGGCGATACGGACGGTTACGGATGTGGCGCTGTGCCTTAATAGACACGCGCAAATTAGAGCGTTCGCCTTCACGGCTTGTTTTCCTTAACTGCGTCTTAAAACAGCCTGCGTAGGCTCGCTCTCAGAAGGTTTTCAAACCGAGTCTTATTGGCAAGTCGCGTACGCCCGAGATGAGCGCAGCTCCGCTATTTCCTGGTTTCGATGGGCTGATGACGCTCTCCCGCCGCGAGGGAGTCGACATCCGCCCCACCTTGCTGCGCGTCCTGACCGACCTGTATGTGCAGGCGAGTGCGCATTCCGCCGATGAAGAGCGCCAGTTCGTCGAGCTGACGTCGCGCCTGATCGACGAGGTCGACGACGCGACCCGCGCCGCCGTCCGCGCACGGCTTGCGATCTATCCGGCAACGCCTGCCCGGATCATGGACAAGCTCGGGCTGCGCCGCACCGGTCCGGAGCAGCCGGTGCCGGCTGCCGCGCCAATTCCCGCGCCTGCACCTTCCACGCTGCCCGCCAAGATCCCGACCGAGGCAGAGCTGCGGATGGCCGCGAGCCTTGCGATGCGGCCGAACGATGCCGCCGAAATCTCCGACATGTTCTTTGCCGCCAGCGCGAAAGAACGCGCGCAGATCCTGCACAATCTGCAGGAGACGCCGCTGAAGGCCGCGGCGCGGATTCCGGCCGCCCGCGCCGCGCGCGCGATCCATATCCTGGAGATGGCGGCATTTGCCGAAGACGTCGATAACTTCACCCGCGAACTCGGCGAGGCGCTGATCCTGCCGTCGCGGATCGCCGCCGACGTCGTCAACGATCCCGGCGGCGAGCCGCTCGCCTGCGCGATGCGGGCGCTCGACGTCTCGAGTGCCGCGTTCCAGCGGATCCTGATGTTCCTCAATCCGGAAGCCGGCTCGTCGGTCAACTACGTCTATCGGCTGTCGCGGCTCTACGATCGCCTCAGCGAGCGCTCCGCGCTGGTGATGCTGGCGGCGTGGCGCGGCTCGACCATGGCGGTGGCCCGCGCCAAGTATCGCTCGTCGCTCTATGACGACGAGCGTCATCGCGTACGCACAACATCGTCGCAGGCGCGGCCCGCGGTGCAGCCCGGCAGCGCGCCGGGCATTCGCAACCAGAAGTCCGGAAGTTAGCCCTTCGCCAGATCGAGAAAGTGCCGCCCGGCGCGATCTTCGGTCTCGACGATCCAGGCATCGGGATCGAAGCGGAGCTCCTTGGTCAATCGCTCCTCGACCGAAGGCTCGGACACCGGCTGCTGTGCCGTCGGCACGAACAGCCGCTCGGCCGGACGGCTGTCGTCATAGACGGTCTGCGGCGCCGGCGCGTACAGCATCGCGTTGCCGTCCATCAGCGCCACCTTGACGAACACGGCGCCGGCTTCCTCCGCGCCCTTCTTGCGGATCGCGCCGAACACGCCTTCGGTCTGGCAACGGCGCAGATACGCCGCGACCCATATGCTGGTTTTCAATCGCATGCGCCGACCTATAGGCCAGCGCCGCGGCCACGTCCAATTGTCACAGATGACCTCACGCACCGGCGGGTTGACCGAACTAAGCCTCGCTCATATCCTTGCAGCTTGCGGTGCAAGCCGCGCCCGGGTCCACGGGAAGGGTTGAACCCACTTGCACCTGATACGCGGCCAACCAAGCCTTTGTGCAGCCGGTTTTGTGGACCATCGGCGATTGATGCACGGAGGTTTCCATGAACCGATCGCTCGCGCGATTGAATCTCGAACATCTGAAGAAGCAGGCCAAGGAGCTCATTCGCCTTTACCGGCGGCAGGCACCGGAGGCTTACGTCCGTTTCCGCCAGGCGCTTCCGGCTGCGGCCGGGCGCAGCGACGCACAGATCGCCGCACTCGGTCTGCGGCTCCACGACGCGCAGTCCTGCGTGGCGCGCGATCTCGGCTTCGCCTCATGGCTGGACCTGCGGCGCTATGTCGAAGCCCAATTGCCGCCTGGCAAAAGCAAAGCCGACCGGGTGCGGCGATGGCTGCAGCTGGTCTATGCCGCGGATGTCGACGGCACCACCGATCGTGCCCATCCGCACGTCGCGGTGCGGATGCTCACCGAGGACCCCGATCTTGTGGCCGATGATCCCTATCTCGCCTGCGCGATCGGCGACGAGGAGACGATACGGCGCACCGCAGCCAGCGATCCCGCATGGGTCAACCGTCCCGGCGGTCCGTTGAAACTGCCGCCGCTGGTCGCGGTGACGCATTCCAGCCTGCTGCAGATTCCGGAATTTCAGGCACGGCTGCATCGCTGCGCGCGCCTGCTGCTTGAGGCCGGCGCCGATCCGGACCAGCACATCAGCAGCCGCTGGCCGCCCGGATCGCTCGACGCGCCCGATGACAACAATCCTCTATCGGCACTGTATGGCGCTGCCGGGCGCAATCACGACCTCGCGCTGACGAAACTGTTGCTCGAGGCTGGCGCCGATCCGAACGACAATGAATCGCTGTATCACTCGCTGGAAGGTTTCGTGACGACAAGCGCCCTGCTCGAGCATGGCGCGCGGATCGCCGGCACCAACGCGATGTACAAGGTGCTCGACGACGAGAACGTAGCGGCGCTGGAATTGCTGCTGCGGCACGGCGGCGATCCGAACGAGCCTGCCCGCAACGCGCCGCTGACGGATTGCGGATCGCCGCTGATGTGGGCGATCCGGCGGCGACGATCGCGGACCTGCATCGCGACCTTGCTCGACGCCGGCGCAGATCCCCGCATCACGACGCCGGACGGTCTCAGCGCTTATCGTTACGCCTTGCAGTTCGGACTAACGGAGGTCGCCGAGCTGCTGCGGCAGCGCACCGGCGACGAGACGCTGGCCCATGACGAGCGGTTCGTCGCGGCGTGCAGCAGCGGCGATGAGCGCGAGGCACGGCGGATCCAGGCCGGTCGGCCAGATCTTCCTAGCTCACTTTCACCGCAGCAGTTGCGGCTGCTTCCGGAGCTCGCTGCGGCAGGCGGCGACGATGCGGTGCGGCTGATGGTCAGGCTGGGCTGGCCCATCACGGTGCGCGGCGGCGATTGGGATGCGTCGGCGCTCAATCATGCGGTGTTTTGCGGCAATGCCGGGCTGACACGCTTCCTGCTCGAGCACGGCGCTGACTGGACCGAGCAGCACGGCTTTGGCGACGACGTGTCCGGTAGCTTGTCGTGGGCGTCCTGCAATGAACCGGTCAGCGGCGGCAACTGGGCGGGCTGCGCGCAGGCCCTGCTCGATCACGGCATGCCACGCGCCATTCCGGATCGCGACGATCCGGAATGGGTGCTGCTGGCCGGCCGTAGGAAGCTGTTTTCCGACGAGGTCAGGGACGTGCTACTGGGCGAAACGGTCTGACGTCACATCAACGGACCAACGAAGGCCGCGCATGGCCGGGCAGAACCCGGCCATGGCAATGAAGCCTAGTCGATTGCGTGTCCGATCATCGCGCTGAGCTCGTGCACGAGGCGATCGGACATCTGCCCCGTCACCGGCAGTTTGCGCGCACGCTCGAACTTCGCGATCGCGTGCTGGGTATCGGCGCCGATCGTGCCGGTCGGCTTGAGCTGGCCGTAGCCGTATTCGGTCAACGTCCGCTGGACCGCTGCGATGCGCTTGCCGGCCGGACTCAGATGCGCGGTCGGGATCGGCGCCGGCGGACGAATGACGCCGGACGGCGCGGCGGCCGCGGACGGTGCGGCGGCCGGCGGCGCAGTGGTCGATTTCAGCACC
>DASVOL010000003.1:0-17470 GCA_036383375.1 Bradyrhizobium sp.
CTCAGCACATGCATCACGCGCGGCGACGGCAGGCCGGCATCGTGCGCAAGCTGCATCAGGATGGCTTCGGCATCGAGCCCGGCCGCGCGACCGGGCGATGCGCCATAGCCCGGCGGCGCGCGGCGCAGGATCGCGCCGACGTTGCCGTCAGGGTGCACGATGTCGAACGTCCAGGTCTCCTGGCTGGCGCCGCCGGAGAGCTTTGCGGCACCGGTGACGCCGGTCGCGCCCGGATGAAACGAGGCGACGCAGCGGGTGAGTTCGGTCTCGATCATTTGCCCGTGAACTTCGCCGGCCGCTTCTCGAGGAACGCGGTGACGCCTTCCTTGAAATCCTCGGCGCGGCCTGCGATCCGCTGCGACTCGAATTCCAGATTGAGCTGATCCTCGAGGGTGTTTTCCGGGCTGTCCCAATAGAGCTTGCGGATCAGCGACAGCGCCACCGTCGGGCCGTTGGCGAGATCATGCGCGAGCTTCATGGTCTCCTTCATCAGCGCGCCGTCGTCATAGACGCGGTTGACGAGGCCCCATTCCAGCGCCTTCTCGGCCGGCAGCCGCTCGCCGAGCAGCGACAGCTCGACCGAACGCGCCTTGCCGATCAGCCGCGGCAGCAGCCAGGTCGAGCCGCAATCCGGCACCAGGCCGATGCGGCGGAACGCCTGCAGGAAATAAGACGAGCGCGCGCACAGGATGAGATCGCCCATCAGTGCGAAGCTCATGCCGGCGCCGGCGGCCGGGCCGTTCACCGCGGTCACGATCGGACAGTGCAGCTTACGCAATCGGCGCAGGAACGGATGGAACGCGGTCTCCAGCGCCGCGCCGGCGTTGCTCTTGCCGGGCTTCTGCTGCTGGTTGCGGCCCTGCAGATTGGCGCCGGTGCAGAAGGCGCGGCCGGCGCCCGTGATCACCAGGCAGCGCACCTCGTCGCGCTTGTCGTCGATCGCATCGAGCGCCTCGGCAAGGCCGCCCAGCATGTCGATCGAGACTGCGTTCATGACTTCCTGATGGTCGAGTTTCAGGATCGCGACCGATCCGTCGAAGTCGAGCGTGACGTGCTTGAACTGCATGGTTTCCTCTTTACGTTGCTTCGGCGGTTGGTACCGCGGTAGGTCGATGCTTCGACCCATATTTGATTTTTGTGCCGGGCTTGTCCATGGTCGGCGGCAAGCCCATCCGTGAACGCGTGATTAGCGCGCACCAAACCAAATGGAAACCCCAATGAGTGGCATCTTCGATCTCACCGGCCGCGTCGCTGTCATCACCGGCGGCAATGGCGGCATCGGCCTCGGCATCGCGCAGGCACTCAACGCCGCCGGCTGCAACGTCGCGATCTGGGGCCGCAACGCGGAAAAAAACGCCAACGCCGCGGCCTCGATGAAGGCCGGGCCCGGCAAGGTCGCCACCCAATTCTGCGACGTCAGCGATCCCGGCTCGGTCAAGACGGCGATGAAGGCGACGCTCGACACCTTCGGCCGTGTCGACGGCTGCTTCGCCAATGCCGGCATCGGCGGCGGCGGACGCCGCTCCTTCATCGACCGCACCGAGGAAGAATGGCGCAAGATGTTCGCGACCAATCTCGATGGCGTCTTCCATGTATTCCAGGCTGCGGCACGCCACATGACCGAGCGCTCCGAGGCCGGCGACAAGTTCGGCCGGCTGGTCGCGACCTCGAGCCTCGCCTCGCTGTTCGGCACCGCGCGCAACGAGCACTATGCCGGCACCAAGGCCGCGCTGAACGCGCTGTGTCGCGCGCTCGGCGTCGAACTCGCCCGCCACGGCGTCACCGCCAATGCGATCCTGCCCGGCTGGATCAAGAGCGACATGACCGCCGGCATCATGGCCAACGACAAGTTCGTCGCCAACGTGATGCCGCGCATTCCGGTGCACCGCTTCGGCGAGCCGAGCGATTTCGGCGGCATCGCCGTCTACCTCATGAGCAAGGCATCGTCCTATCATACGGCGGACTGCTTCGTGATCGACGGCGGGTACACGGCGTTCTAGCCTCGCACTTGCCGCATCACCGGTGTCGTCCCTGCGAAAGCAGGGACCCATAACCACAGGGTCGTGTTGTCGGAGCGAGCTGCGGCCCCAGCGTCGCGCAACAATAATCATTGGTGGTTATGGGTCCCGGGTCGCGCGGCGCTTGCCCGGGACGACGGCGAATTTGTTGCGCGGTCTGTGAGTCATACATCCGCATTTTCGCGGAGCAGGCGCGTCCGAGTCTTGCGTTGACTTGCTCCGAAGGGCGAGCGCACGGCGCGACGCCGCGTCGCTTCCGTCGCGGCAAAACTGCTGCTAAGCGTTCGAGCGGCAGGCACGCGACAAAGCGGCTTTCGTCGACAAACAGGGAGGATACTTCAGATGTTTTCACACGTGATGGTTGGCACCAACGATCTGGACAAGGCCAAGGCGTTTTATGATGCGCTGCTCGGCACGCTCGATGTCCGGCCGGCCCGGGTCGACGGTCACCGCATTATGTACCTCACCAAGGCCGGCATTTTCATGGTTTCCAAGCCGATCAACGGCGAACCGGCGACCCACGCCAATGGCGGCACGATCGGCTTTGCCTGCTCTTCGCCTGAGCAGGTCCATGCCTGGCACGCGGCCGGCGTCGCCAATGGCGGCAAGCCCTGCGAGGACCCGCCGGGCGTGCGCGAGGGAGGCGGCATCAAGCTCTACCTCGCCTATCTGCGTGACCTCGACGGCAACAAGATCTGCGCGATGCATCGGATGACCTGACCGGCGTCCGCCGTATTTTTTCACGCTGTACGCGGCGGCGTTCAAACAACGTTTGAAACGCCGTCGCGAAATTCCGCGATGCGGTAGAGATATCAGGAAAATCGGTACTCGCGCTTCGCGCCGCACGCGTTTATTGTCCGCCGCGAAACGCGCCTTCGCGACGGGAGAAACGACAATGAAGCATGCCTATGTGCCGCGCACCACGAACTACACGCTCAATCCGGGCGACGAGCTCAACGACCTCCGAATGTCGGACAAGGTCCGCCCGCTCTACGACCATGTGAAGCAGTTCATCCGCGACACCGTCGACCCGATGTCGGTCGAGTTCTATCGCGCCGGCGAGAAGAAGACCAACCGCTGGAGCTTCACGGACGAGCAGCTCGCGATCCTGCAGAAGGCCAAGGACAAGGCCAAGGAAGTCGGCCTCTGGAACTTCTTCCTGCCCGATGCCGAAACCGGCGACGGACTCAACAACCTCGACTACGCCTACATCGCCGCCGAGCTCGGCAAGAGCCCGCTGGCCTCCGAGACGATGAACTGCTCGGCGCCGGACACCGGCAACATGGAAGTGCTGGAGCGCGTCGGCACCAAGGCGCAGAAGGAGAAGTGGCTGAAGCCGCTGCTCAACGGCGAGATCCGCTCGGCCTATGCGATGACGGAGCCGAACGTGGCCTCCTCCGACGCCAAGAACATCTCGACCACCGCAAAGCTGGTCGGCGACGAGTGGGTGATCAACGGCGAGAAGTACTACATCTCCGGCGCCGGCGATCCGCGCTGCAAGATCATGATCGTGATGGTGAAGACCAATCCCGACGCGGCGCCGAGCAAGCAGCAGTCGCAGATCCTGGTGCCGATCGACACCCCCGGCGTCGAGATCCTCGGCCCGATGCACGTGTTCGGCCATGATCACGCGCCGCGCGGCCACATGCATCTGCGCTTCAACAATGTGAAGGTGCCGAAGGAGAACATGCTGCTCGGCGAAGGCCGCGGCTTCGAGATCTCGCAGGTCCGCCTCGGACCCGGCCGCATCCATCACTGCATGCGCACCATCGGCAAGGCCGAGAAGGCGCTCGACATGATGGTGCAGCGTGGCCTCACCCGCGAAGCCTTCGGCAAGAAAATCGCCCATCTCGGCGGCAACATGCAGATCATCGCCCAGGCACGCTGCGAGATCGAGGCGATGCGGCTGATGGTGTTGAAGGCGGCCAAGGCGATGGACGTGCTCGGCAACAAGGAAGCCCGCGTCTGGGTCTCGATGGTCAAGGCCATGGTGCCCGAACGCGCCTGCAAGGTGATCGACCAGGCGATCCAGATGCACGGCGCCACCGGCATCTCGCAGTGGTCGCCGCTCGGCGAAATGTACCAGGACGTCCGCCACCTGCGCTTCGCCGACGGTCCGGACGAGGTGCACTGGATGGTGGTCGGCCGCCACGAACTGAGCATGACGTAGTTTCCACTCCTCCCTCTCCCCGCGCTTTGCGGGGAGAGGGGCGCACTGCGAAAATATCGAAAACAACCCCATGCACAGTAGCCGGCGGCGCGCCGGCATTGGACATGGCGACTTGACATGTCGGGCAACTCAACGGCATAATTCTATTATTCGGAAGTTTGCACGGTATCGTAGGGCGGGTTAGCGCAAGCGTAACCCGCCTTTTACTTTGCGGTCCGGCAGCGGCGGGTTACGCTTCGCTAACCCGCCCTACGTTTTTCGGATCATCCCATGGAATACGCCGCAAGCGACCTCAGCCAGCGCGAACGCTACAAGGTGCTGACCTCCTTCGTGCTGCCGCGACCGATCGCATGGGTAACAAGCCAGAACGCGGACGGCGTGGTCAATGCGGCGCCGTTCTCGTTCTTCAACGTGTTCTGCGAGGATCCGCCGCTCTGCATGTTCGCGGTCAACCGCAGGCCGGATGGCCGCGAGAAGGACACCATGATCAACGTCCAGCGCCTCGGCGAGTTCGTGGTCAACCTGACCGACGAGCCGCTCGCGCGCGCGATGCACGAGAGCTCCGGCGACTTCCCGCCCGAGATCGGCGAGCCGGATTATCTCGGCCTGAAGCTCGCACCATCAAGCAAGATCGCAGTCCCTCGCCTCGCCGATGCGCCGTTTGCGATGGAGTGCAGAACCTGGAAGCTGATCGACGTCAATGGCGACCGCCAGTTGATCATGGGCGAAGGCATCCACTTCCACATCCGCGACGAATTGTGGGACCGTGAAGCGATGCGCGTCCACATGGAGCGCTACCACCCGATCGGCCGCATGTTCGCCGACCGCTACTGCCGCACCGACGACCGTGTGGTGTTTCCCGCGGCCGAGGGCACAAAGAAGAAGTAGGACAAGACAATGAGCGAAGCATTCAGCGACAACCCGGCGCAGAGCCGGTTCGAACTCTCCGTCGATGGCGCAACCGCCTTCGTGGTCTACCGCAAGACGCCGGATACGATCACGCTTATTCACACCGAGGTGCCGCCGGAGCTCGGCGGCCGCGGCATCGGCTCCAAGCTCGCCCGCGCGACGCTCGACGCCGTTCGCGCGCAGCACATCAAGCTCGTCGTGAAGTGCGAGTTCATCCAGGGCTTCATGACGAAGCATCCGGAGTACAACGATCTGCTGGGGTGACGCGTAGGGCGAGTTGGCTGAGCGTCGCATTTCGTCATGCCCGGCCTTGTGCCGGGCATCCACGTCTTTGCGTCACGTGGAATGAAAGACGTGGATGGCCGGGACAAGCCCGGCCATGACCAGTTCTGTCAAGACGCCGCCTGCTCGCCGATTTTGTCCTGCGTCTTGGTTTGGAAATCGCCGGCGTCATGCCGCTCGTGGAGTTGGCTCGACGGCTCGCCCCAGGTGCGGTTGACCATGCGGCCGCGCTTCACCGCGGGCCGTGCTGCGATCGCGTCGGTCCAGCGCTGCACGTTCTTGTAATCCTGCACCGAGAGGAATTCACCGCCGCCGTAAAGCAGGCCCTTGGCCAGGCCGCCATACCAGGGCCACACCGCCATGTCGGCGATGGTGTAGACATCGCCCGCGAGATATTCGTTGTCGGCGAGCCTGCGGTCGAGCACGTCGAGCTGGCGCTTGACCTCCATCGCAAAACGATCGATGGCATATTCGATCTTGGTCGGCGCATAGGCATAGAAATGCCCGAAGCCGCCGCCGAGATAGGGTGCCGAGCCCATCTGCCAGAACAGCCAGGAGAAGGTTTCGGCGCGGGTCTTGACGTCGGTCGGCAGGAACGCGCCGAACTTTTCCGCGAGATAGACCAGGATCGAGCCCGACTCGAACACCCTGATCGGCTCAGGCCCGCTGCGGTCCATCAGTGCCGGAATCTTCGAGTTCGGATTGACCGCAACGAAGCCGCTGCCGAACTGGTTGCCGTCGATCTTGATCAGCCAGGCGTCGTACTCTGCGCCCTTGTGACCCGCCGCCAGCAGCTCCTCGAGCATTACGGTGACCTTGACGCCATTCGGCGTCGCCAGCGAATAGAGTTGCAGCGGATGACGGCCGACCGGCAATTCCTTGTCATGGGTTGGACCGGCAATCGGCCGGTTGATGCTGGCGAAGCGCCCGCCGCTCTCCTTGTTCCAGGTCCAGACTTTCGGCGGCTCGTAGGCAGAGGTGTCAGTCACGTCGTTGGCTCCCGGTTCATGTTCTTCCAAGGTGGCGCGGCAGCCGCCGGGCCCATCCCCATGTCCGCACTAGATGGTGCGCAGGTTCGGCTTTGCCCACCCCGCCGGATCGCATTTTCTACCTTGCGGAATGCACTGAGAGCGATGCAGCCAAGCAGCGCCTGCACGCAAAGTCGCCGCGGCCGAAACCCGCTTGGCTTCGCTGACCGTGATGCGCTAGCGTTGCAGGGGCTGACGCCAACAAGCACAAGAAGCAGCCGCCGGGAGAAAACCAGTCCATGAAATCACCGATCTGCGACATGCTGGGAATTGAATTCCCCCTGCTCGCTTTCAGCCATTGCCGCGACGTGGTGGCGGCGGTCAGCCGTGCCGGCGGCTTCGGCGTGTTCGGCGCGACCCGGCACCTGCCGGAGACGCTGGAGCAGGAATTGAAATGGATCGACGATCACGTCGACGGCAAGCCTTACGGCATCGACGTGCTGATCCCGGAAAACATCTCGACCGCGGGTGAGAAGAACGTCACCTGGAAGAGCCTCGAGAAGCGCGTCTCGCAGGAGCATCGCGATTTCACCCGCGATCTCCTGAAGAAGTACAACATCGAACTCACGACCGAGAGCGTCGCCGACAACCAGCCGCAGCCATTCGACGCCGAGACTGCGCTGCAATTGCTCGAGGTCTCGTTCCGCCATCCGATCCGGCTGATTGCGAACGCGCTCGGCGTGCCGCCGAAAGCGATGATCGAGATGGGCCGCAAGCACGGTGTGCCGGTGGCGGCGCTGATCGGCTCCAAGGAACATGCGCTGCGCCAGGTCGCAGCCGGCGTCGACATCCTGGTCGCGCAGGGCACCGAGGCCGGCGGCCATTGCGGCGAGGTCTCGACCATGGTCCTGGTGCCCGAGGTGATCAAGGCGGTCAAAAAGATTCGCGACGTGCCGGTGCTCGCTGCCGGCGGCATCATGACCGGCAGCCAGATGGCAGCGTGCATGGCGATGGGTGCGGCCGGCGCCTGGACCGGCTCGATTTGGCTTGCCACGGTGGAGTCCGAGACCTCCGAGATCTTCCGCGAGAAGATGATCGCGGCCTCCTCACGTGACGCCATCCGCTCCAAGGGCCGTACCGGCAAGCCGGCGCGGCAGCTCCGCTCGGTGTGGACCGACGCCTGGGACCGCGCGCCGAACAGCCCTGGCGCGCTGCCGATGCCGCTGCAAAGCATCATCAGCCGTGATGCCTTCAACGCCATCGACCGCGCGGCTGAGGCCGGCAACGAGAAGGCGCGCGATCTGGTCAGTTATTTCGTCGGCCAGGGTGTCGGCCTGGTCGACAGCGTGAAGTCGGCGGGCGCCGTGGTGCAGGAGTTCAAGGAAGATTTCGTCGAGGCTGTCGAGCACATGAACGCGTTGGTGGCGGAGTAGAATACGTGGCCCATCCTTCGAGGCTCGCTACGCTCGCACCTCAGGATGACGACGTCCCAGTAGCCGTCACCCTGAGGTGCGCGCCCTTGCGCGCCTCGAAGGGCGACGGCGTGGCGAAAACCTAGAAGGCAAAGCAAGAAGAAATGACAACATCCTCTATCCCCGAAGACCGCATTCCCGTCATCGTCGGCGTCGGCGAGGTCGTCGATCGTCCCAAGGACATCGCCGCCGGCCTCGAGCCGCTCACTCTGCTGGAAGAGGCGCTGAAGCGCGCCGAGGCGGATAGCGGCGCAAAGCTGCTCGCCGAGGTGCAGTCGCTCGACGTCGTCAACTTCCTGAGCTGGCGCTACCGCGATCCCGAGAAGCAGCTGGCGCAGCGGCTCGGCATCGCACCTGCGCATCTCTATTACGGCCCGGTCGGCGGCGAGAGCCCGATCCGCTATCTGCACGAGGCGGCTCAGCGCATCGCGCGCGGCGAATGCAGCGTCGCCGCGGTCTGCGGCGCGGAGGCGCAGTCGACCGCGACCAAGGCACAGCGCGCCGGCATCGAACTGCCGTGGACGCCGTTCGCGCATGACGTGGAAGAGCCGAAGCGCGGTGCCGCGTTCCAGAAGCCGCTTGCGGTTGCGCTCGGCGTGTTCCGGCCGATCACGGTCTACCCGCTCTATGAGTCCGCAACCTCTGCGCATTGGGGCCAGACGCCGCGCGAGGCGCTGAAAGAGTCGGGCGAGTTGTGGTCGACCTACGCGCGGGTTGCCGCCGACAATCCGAACTCCTGGCTGAAGAAGCGCTTCACCGGCGACGAGATCACCACCGCGACGCCGGACAACCGGATGATCGCGTGGCCCTACACCAAGCTGATGGTGGCAAACCCGACGGTCAACATGGGCAGCGCGCTGATCCTGACCAGCCTTGCCAAAGCGCGCGCCGCCGGTGTGCCGGAAGACAAACTGATCTATCCGCTCGGCGGCGCCTCGGCGGAAGAGCCGCGCGACTATCTGATCCGCGACCAGTTCGTCGAGAGCCACGCGCAGAATGCGGTGCTGAAGGCTGTGATGAACCTCGTCGGCGGCGACGGCAGGAAGTTCGACGCGATCGAGCTCTATAGCTGCTTCCCCTGCGTGCCGAAGATGGCGCGCCGGACGCTCGGCCTCGGCGCCGACGTGCAGCCCACCGTGACGGGTGGCCTGACGTTCTTCGGCGCACCGCTCAACACCTACATGACGCATTCGGCCTGCGCGATGGTGCGCAAGCTGCGCAATGGCGGCACGCTCGGCCTGCTCTACGGCCAGGGTGGCTTCGTCACCAAGCACCATGGCCTCGTGCTGTCGCGCGCGGCGCCGACGGCGGCACTCGAGCAGGCTACCTCCGTGCAGGCGGAAGCCGATCGCAACCGCCGCAACGTGCCCGACTTCACCGCCGAGGCAACGGGAAGGGGCAAGGTCGAAGCCTTCACCGTGATCTATCGCGCCAATGGCGAGGTCGAGCACGGCGTCACCATGCTGCGCACCGAAGACGACCGCCGCACGCTCGGCCGCATCCCGGCGAGCGACACCGCGACATTGACCTATCTGCAAAACCTCGACCGCACGCCGGTCGGCAGCACGGGCGACATCGTCACTGCGAGTGACGGCGTGCGGGAATGGCGGGTGGGGTAGCAGTTCCTGCCGCGCCGCAAACTCCGCCGTCATCCTGAGGTGTGAGCGGAGCGAGCCTCGAAGGATGCGCGGCCCCGCTGGTGGCCGTCGCCTCTTCGAGACGGCCGCTGTTCGGCCTCCTCAGGGTGACGATGATGGACTTTCTCGCATTCAGAGCGTAGCCCGGATGAGCGCAGCGCAATCCGGGATCACTCTGTCGGCAGATAGACCTGTCCCGGATCCGGGCATGACGAAGGGAAGGCTACCCCTTCGCATCCTGCTTTTCCGACGCCGTCGTCGGCTTGCCCTTGGCGCCAGCGCCGGTGACGCGGACATGGTCGCCGTCGGCGAGTCCGTCCGGCGGGGCGGTGATGATGCGGTCGTCGGGTGCGAGGCCCGAGGCGATCTCGATCTCCTTGCCGAGGTCGCGGCCGATCTTCACGGTTTTGAACAGCACCTTGTCATCAGGGCTGACGGTCGCGACCCGCAGGCCGTTGCTGTTGAAGATCAGCGCGCTGGCGGGAATGCTGAGCGGCGCGGCCTCGCGCTGCAAATTGAGCTTCACGCTGGCATAGCTGCCCGGCATCAGCTCCCCGGACGAATTGTCGAGCCCGAGCTGCATCCGCGTGGTGCCGGAGGCGACATCGACGGCCTGCGAGGAGGCTTCCACCGTCGCCTGGAAGCTGCGGTTCGGGTAATCCGGCAATACCAGGGAGGCCTTGGCGCCGATCTTGATCGCCGGGACGTAGTTCTGCGGCACGTTGACGTAGACGCGCAGCTTGGTGATGTCCGAGATCGTGAACATCGCCGGACCCGAGTTGCCCCCGGCGTTGATCAGCGCTCCGACGTCGGTGTCGCGCGAGGTCACCACACCATCGAACGGCGCCGTGATCTTCTTGTAACCTGCGAGCGCTTCCAGCCGCTCGACATTGGCCTGGCCGGACCTGACCGCACCGTTCTTGTTGGAGAGGTCGGCGGTGCGCTCGTCGATCTCCTGGGCGGAGACGAAGTTCGAGGCGACCAGCGTCTTGCGCCGGTTCAGCGTGGCTTCGGAGAGCTTGGCGGAGGCCTGGGCGCTGGCGAGGTCGGCGCGCGCTTGCAGCAACTGCTGGTCGAGGTCGGGCGCCTCGATCTCGGCGATCACCTGGCCGGTCTTGACCCGGGCGCCGATGTCGGCGTCCCAGTTCTTGAGATAGCCGGACACCCGGGCATAGATCGGCGCACGGGAATAGGCCTCGAGCCGGCCCGGGAGATCGATCGTGGGGCTCAGCGCCTTGGCGTTGGGCAGCGCCACCGCGACGGTCGGAACGGCCTGGTCATCGGTCCATTCCTTCAGCCGGTTGTCCTGCTCCTCACGAGCGCGGATGCCGGTGCCGACGATCAGCCCCGCGCCGACCAGTGCAACCACGCCGAATATGCCCAATCTCCGGCGGGACACCGGTGGGCGCTGTTCAGTGGGCTGCATGCGGAATCTCCGATGAGGCGGCGGCTTTGGCGCCTTGCTTCTTGTGTACCATACTGAATACCACGGGAACAAACATCAGCGTCGCGAAGGTTGCAAAGATCAGGCCGCCGATCACGGCGCGGCCGAGCGGAGCGTTCTGCTCGCCGCCCTCGCCGAGTCCCAGCGCCATCGGCGCCATGCCGATGATCATGGCGAGCGCGGTCATCAACACCGGGCGGAACCGGACGAATCCGGCTTCCAGCGCCGCCGCGACAGGATCGCCGAGCTCCTCATAGCGCTCGCGGGCGAAACTGATCACGAGCACGCTGTTGGCGGTCGCGACGCCCATGCACATGATGGCGCCGGTGAGCGCCGGAACCGACAGCGTGGTCTGGGTCGTGAACAGCATCCAGACGATGCCGGCAAGCGCGGCAGGCAGCGCCGTGATGATCACGAACGGGTCCGACCAGGACTGGAAGTTCACGACGATCAGGAAGTAGATCAGGACAACCGCACCGAGCAGGCCGAACAGCAAGCCGGTGAAGGCCGAGTTCATGGTCTGCACCTGGCCGAGCAGCACCACGGAGGAGCCCTTCGGCACCTCCTTGGCGGTATCGGCGATCAACTGGCGCACGTCGGTTGCGACGCCGCCGAGGTCGCGGCCTTGCGTCGTGGCGTAGATCTGCACCAGCGACTGGATGTCGTACTGCGACACCACCGCGCTCGAGGTCGCGCGCTTGATGTCGGCGATGCCGCCGAGGATCGGCGCCTGGGTGTTGCCGGTCGCCGTGATCGGCAGCGTCTGCAGCGCGCTCAGCGAGTCGATTTGATATTGCGGCGTCTGCATCACGATCGAATAGGACACGCCGTTATCGGGATTGAGATAATAGGTCGGCGCGACCTGCGAGGAGCCGGCGAGGTTGACCACCAGAGCGTTGGTGACGTCGCGTTCGGTCAGGCCGACATATTGCGCGCGGGTGCGATCGACATCGATGTTGAAGGTCGGATTGTTCGGCGACTGCTGGATCCGCGCGTCGGCGATACCGGGAATCCGCTTGATCTTGGCCAGCAGCCTGTTGGCATAGGCGTAGTTGGCCTCGAGATTGGCACCGCGGATCTGCAAATCGATCGGCGCCGGGGCGCCGAAGTTCAGGATCTGGCTGACGATGTCAGCCGGCAGGAAGGAGAAGCTGGTGCCCGGGAACAACCGCGGCAACTGCTCGCGCAGCGTGCGCACATGCTGCTCGGTCGGTTTGTGACCTTCCTTGAGGCGGATCTGGATGTCGGCATCCTGCGGACCGATTACGCCGGTGTTGTTGTAGGTCAGATTGATGCTGGAGATCGGCATGCCGATGTTGTCGGTCATGGTCTCGATCTCGCCTGGGATCAGCTTGCGGATCGCTTTCTGAACGTCCGCCATCTGGTTGGCGGTTTCCTCGACGCGGGTGCCGACCTGGGTGCGGACATGCATCAGGATGTTGCCGGCGTCGACCGAAGGGAAGAAGTTGCGGCCGAGGAACGGAACCAGCAGGAACGACGCTGCCACGACCGCAAGGAAGCCGCCGACGAACACCTTGCGATGGCCGAGCGCCATCCCGAGCAAACCGTGATAGCCGCCACGGATCCGCTCGAACCGCGCCTCGAAGCCACGCTGGAACCAGACCAAAGGATTGCGTGACTTCGGCGGCGGCCCGTCGTGGTGCACATGCGCCTGCAGCAGATAGTTCGCCATGGTCGGCACCAGGGTGCGCGACAGGATGAACGACCAGATCATCGCGAACATGACAGCTTCGGCCATCGGCACGAACAGGAAGCGCGCCACGCCGGTCAGGAAGAACATCGGCACGAACACGATGCAGATACACAGCAGCGAGACGAAGGCCGGCGTCACGATCTGGTTGGCGCCGTCCAGGATCGACTGCTCGACCGGCTTGCCCTGCTCCAGATGGTAGTTGATGTTTTCGATCGTCACTGTGGCGTCGTCGACCAGGATGCCGACCGCGAGCGCGAGGCCGCCGAGCGTCATGATGTTCAGCGTCTCGCCGATCGCCGACAGCATGATGATGGCGCCCAGCACCGACAGCGGGATCGAAATCGCGATGATGACGGTCGAGCGCCAGCTGCCGAGGAACAGCAGGATCATGACGCTGGTCAGAAGGGCCGCGATCACGCCTTCGAAGGCGACGCCGGTGATCGCGCCGCGGACGAACACCGACTGGTCGCCGACGAAACCGATCTTGAGTGCGTCCGGCAGCTGGTCCTTGACGTCAATCACCTTCTGTTTGATGCCGGAGATGATATCGAGCGTCGAGGTGGCGCCGGCCTTCAGCACCATCATCAGCACCGAGCGGTTGCCGTCGACGTGGACGATGTTGGTCTGCGGCGGGTTGCCATCGCGGACGGTCGCGACGTCGCGCACATAGACCATGGCGCCGTTAATGGTCTTGATCGGCAGGTCGCCGAGCTCCTCGATACGGAGCGGCGAGTTATTCAGATTGATGGTGTATTCGAAACTGCCGATCTTCTGGGTGCCGACCGGCGTGATCAGGTTCTGGGCAGCGAGCGCATTGGCGACGTCCTGGCCCGATAGACCGCGCGCCTGCAGGGCGGTCGAATTGAGGTCGATCTGGATCTGGCGCTGCTTGCCGCCATACGGATAAGGGATCGCGGCGCCGGGCACCGTGACCAGCGGCGTACGCAATTGGTTGATGCCGATGTCGGCGAGGTTCTGCTCCGTGAGGCCGTCACCCGACAGCGCGACCTGGATGATCGGAACCGTCGAGGCGCTATAGTTGAGGATCAGCGGCGGCGTGGCGCCCGGCGGCAATTGCTTGAGCAGGGTCTGGGCGATCGCGGTGACCTGCGCGTTGGCGGTGCGGATGTCGACATTGGGCTGGAAGAAGATCTTGACGATGCCGATGCCGTTATAGGAGTTCGCAACGATGTGCTCGATGTCGTTGACCGTCGTTGTCAGCGTTCGCTCGAACGGTGTGGTAATGCGCCCGGACATCTGGTCCGGCGGCAGGCCGGTGTACTGCCAGGCCACGCCGATTACGGGGATACGAATCTCGGGAAAGATGTCGGTCGGCGTGCGCAGCGCCGCCAGCGGTCCGATGATCAAGAGCAGGATCGCGAGCACGACGAAAGTATATGGCCTGCTCAGCGCGATACGGACCAGTGCGATCATAAAAGCAGCATTCCCGAAATGAAGCCCGACCCGGGCAGAGGAATCGACGTTGCAAAAGCCGTTCCGCAGCGGCCGATTTACCCGATGACGGGTAAAACGCCAACCTGCGGAGCCGCGGCGGCCTTCACTTCCTTGGCATAGTACAGTGAAGCCGTGCGCTCCGATCGGGTACGGCGGACGCAGGGCCGCCGATCGCGCTCGGATCATCGTCAAAAAAGAGACGGCTCTGCTGCGAATATGCGCCGGCCGAGCACGCCGTTTCGGCCGTCACGAGGCTAACGCATCGCTGCTCTGCGAAAATGTAGAGCGTGGCGAGCCCGCCGGCTCACCACGGCGGGATCGGTTGCCCCGACAACGATGTCTGTTGGGGTCGCCGGCGGGGCCGGATCAGGCGGCGCGAACCGCGTTGAGGAACTTGCCGACTTCGAGCTTGAGGCGGCTGCTGTCACCCGAAAGCGACTGTGCCGCCGACAGCACCTGGGTCGACGCCGAGCCGGTCTCGTTGGCGCCGTGCTGCACGTCGATAATGTTGGCCGAGACCTGCTGGGTGCCCTGCGCAGCCTGTTGCACGTTTCGGGATATTTCCTGGGTCGCCGCGCCCTGCTCCTCGATCGCAGCGGCAATGGCGGACGAGATCTCCGACAGCCGCTCGATGGTCGAACCGATGGCGCGGATGGCGCTCACGGAGTCCTCGGTCGCAGCCTGGATGCCGGAAACCTGCTGGCCGATCTCCCCGGTCGCCTTTGCGGTCTGCTCCGCGAGTGCCTTCACCTCCGATGCCACGACTGCGAAGCCACGTCCGGCATCGCCGGCGCGCGCCGCCTCGATGGTGGCGTTCAGCGCCAGCAGATTGGTCTGGCCGGCAATGGTGTTGATCAGCTCGACCACGTCGCCGATCCGGGCGGCAGCCTTCGACAGCTCGCCGACCCGGTCATTGGTCGCGCGGGCCTGGTTGACGGCATCGCCCGCCATCCGTGCAGATTCCTGCACCTGCCGGCTGATCTCGTTGACCGAGGATGACAGTTCCTCGGTTGCGGACGCCACCGACTGGACGTTGGTGGTGGCTTCCTCCGACGCAGCGGCGACGGTGGTCGCAAGGTTTTGCGAACGCTCGGCGGTCGAGGTCAGCGTGGTCGCCGACGCTTCGAGCTCGTTCGAGGCGGATGCGACGGTGTCGACGATCTCGCCGACCGCGCGCTCAAACCCATCGGCCAGCTGGAGCATGTCGGTGCGGCGCTGCGCGGCGGCGCGCGCTTCGATTTCCTTCTGCTCGCGCTCCATCCGGACCTTGGCAAGGCCGTTGTCCTTGAACACGAGCGCGGTCTTGGCGACGTCGCCGACCTCGTCGCGGCGATCGGTGCCGTGCACCGCGATGTCATATTGGCCATCGGCCAGCTGCTGCAGCATCGCGACCACGGCACGGATCGGCTTCGCGACACCATATTGTCCGACGACGAAGCCGAACAGCAACCCGAGCAGGACCCCCGAAGCGGCAAGCAGGATCAACAGTTCCGAGGTCGATACGTATTCCTGCTCGCTGGCCTTGACGTTGTCCCTGACCCGCTCGTCCTGGCGCTCAGCGACCGCCCGAACCCTGGCTTGAAGCTCTTCCGCAGCCGCGCGGCTTTTCATCGCCACATCGCGCAGCTTCTCGGCGGACTGGGTCAGGTCGACGGCCTTCGCGCTCTCGACCGTGTCGAGCGTCTGCTTCAGCTGGGCCTGATAGGCCGACAGCGCCGTTCGCACGCTGGGCAGCAGCGCGATGGTTTGCGGATCCTGCGTCTTGCTGATCGTGGCGAGGCGCTCCTCGAGCGACTTGAACTGCGCGTCGATCAGCGATCGTGCCGCAAGCCTGTTCTCGTCGCGCGGATCAAGCGCGCTGCGGAATTCGGCACGATTGATCGCGAGCACGTTCTGATTGGCCTCAGCGGACAGCAACGCGCGTTCCGCGGCGCGCGCGGTGATGACGGCGCGTTCGCTGAGCGATTTCAACGAGGAGATCCCGAGATAGGCGAGCATCCCGGCAATGATCGAGAGACCGCCCACAATCGCCAGTATCTTCGTGAGAATGCGGAATCTCGCCAGGAACATCATCCGGTGCCTCGTTGGAATGGATCTTGCGATTCTTGCAGGTGGTCGTGCGGCAGGTTACCGCGCGTTGAACTACGGTTCGTTAATGATGCCTTCCGTGGAACGACCGAGCACCGCATCCACGCAAAGAAAAATGCCCGGCCTTTCGACCGGGCATTGTTCGATGGTCAGAGCTTCGGCCGGCGTCAGGCCGCACGGACGGCGTCGAGGAATTTGCCGACCTCGAGCTTGAGGCGGTTGCTGTCACCCGAGAGCGACTGCGCCGCCGACAGCACCTGGGTCGAAGCCGACCCGGTTTCGTTGGCGCCATGCTGCACGTCGGTGATGTTGGCCGAGACCTGCTGGGTGCCCTGCGCCGCCTGCTGCACGTTGCGGGAAATCTCCTGCGTCGCCGCGCCCTGCTCCTCGACCGCGGCGGCGATGGTGGAGGAAATCTCCGACAGCCGCTCGATGGTCGACGAGATCTCCTTGATGGCGCCGACCGACTCCTGGGTCGCGGTCTGGATGCCCGCGATCTGCTGGCCGATCTCGCCGGTCGCCTTCGCGGTCTGCTCGGCGAGCGCCTTGACCTCGGATGCGACGACCGCGAAGCCGCGGCCGGCTTCACCGGCGCGCGCCGCCTCGATGGTGGCGTTCAACGCCAGCAGATTGGTCTGGCCGGCAATCGTGTTGATCAGTTCGACCACGTCGCCGATGCGCGCGGCGGCCTTCGACAGCTCGCTGACGCGATCGTTGGTGGTGCGCGCCTGGCCGACGGCATCGCCCGCCATCCGCGCCGATTCCTGCACCTGACGGCTGATCTCGGTCACCGACGACGACAGCTCTTCGGTCGCCGAAGCCACCGACTGGACGTTGGTCGAAGCCTCTTCGGACGCCGCGGCAACCGACGTGGTCAATTCCTGCGAGCGCCTTGCGGTCGACGACAGCGTGCTGGCGGAAGCTTCGAGCTGGGTCGAGGCCGACGACACGGTCTGCACGATCTCACCGATCATCTGCTCGAAATTGCGGGTGATGGTGTCGACCCGGCGGCCGCGCTCGATCTTGGCTTCGGCGTCGGCGGCGGCGGCCTCATCGGCCGCCTTCTTGGCGACCAGAGCTTCCTTGAACACCTGCAAGGTGTCTGCCATGGCGCCGATCTCGGTCTTCTCGCCCTGGTGCGGCACGTCCGCGGTCAGGTCGCCGCGGCCCAGCGCCTGCATCGGATTCACGATCGAGGCAATACCGGCGGAAACGTCGCGGATCATCAGGAAGCTGACGCCGACGCCGACGATGATGGCGGCCCCGAGGATCATGGCAAGCAACATGACGGCCGACGCGTAGCTGTTCGCCGC
>DASVOL010000004.1:0-8743 GCA_036383375.1 Bradyrhizobium sp.
CGATCGCCATGCCGGCCAGATCAAGGGAGCGCCCAAGGTGCTGGTGAGCCCCGGGCACAGTTTTTCCGACGTGCCGCGCAAGGTGGTCTCGATCATCAACCTGGCCAGCCTGCGGGCGATCGAGGACATGGTGCAGGCGCCGGTGCATCCCTTGCGCTTCCGCGCCAACCTCTATGTCGAGGGTTGGCCGGCCTGGCATGAGGCCAGCCTGCTCGACCAGACCATTGCGATCGGCAGCGCGCGGGCAAAAGTTGTGAAGCGGATCACACGTTGTGCTGCGGTCAATGTCGATCCCGACACCGGCGCGCGCGATCTCTCGGTCCCGAACACGCTGATGCAGCGCTTCGGCAACAACGAATGCGGCATCTACGCCGAGATCATCAGCGACGGCGGCGCGGCCGTCGGCGACACGATTGCCGCGGAACCGCACTAGGTCACGCCAGGTTCCGTATTCCTTGAAGACGGCATAAACGTGCATCGCATTGCAATGTTCGGTTGCGTGCAATAGACTTCACTCGACATTTGAATTGCAGCAAATTTGTCGAAATTGATTGCACGGGGTTGCCATGAGCATGATCATGGTTTCGTACCGGCGGGTCGATCAGGACACAGCGGGCCGCATCGCCGACCATCTGATCGAGAAGTACGGTGAGAAATCCGTCTTCTTCGACGTCAACAGCATTCGCACCGGCGCCAACTTCATCGACCGGATCGCCAAGGCCATCGTCGCCTGCGACATCGTCATCGCGGTGATCGGTCCGCATTGGATCGGCAAGACCGACGATGGGAAACCTGCGCGCCTGGAGGATCCCGCAGATTCCGTGCGCTTCGAAATCGAAACGGCGCTGAAGCACAACAAGACGCTGCTGCCGCTGCTGGTGAACGGCGCAACCATGCCCGAGGCCGCCGAGCTGCCGGAATCGCTTCGCTTCCTGCACTTCTGCAACGCCGCCCGGGTCGACTCGGGTCAGGATTTTCGCGTGCACATGACCCGCCTGATCGATACGATCAACGAGGTCCTGGGTGAGGCCGGGCGATCGCCGCTGCGTGAAGTTTCGCCGATCAAGCGCTACTGGAAGTACGGCGCAGGACTCGCCGCCGCGGCATTGGCGCTGGCCGTCTGGACCGTCGGGCCCGCGTTCGAACATACCGTGGTGAAGTCAGGCGGACAGGACGATCAGACCACCGTCGGACGCACGACGCCGCCCGCCGTTCCGGCCTCCGTCACGCAGCGCGCCAAGGCGCATGACGGCTTTCTCTTTCCTGATTCCGATCGCCGATTTCTGAGCGAGGCCGATCTCAAGGACATGTCGGCGATCGAGCTGCGCATCGCACGAAACGAGATTTTCGCGCGACATGGCAGGTTCTTCAAGGATCAGGTGCTCGCGAACTACTTCTCGCAATTCGCCTGGTATCAACCCGCTGCGGTCGAAGTCCCCCTGAGCAACCTCGAGGCGACCAACGTCGACACGATCGAGGCGAAGGAGCACGAGAAGTGAGGCCAGCCGGCAGTATCGGTTGACCTCGCACCGCGCATGACCACCTCCCCCACTCTCAGGGGAGAGGTGATCTGTCCCTGATCAATTCGTCGGCATCACATAGGCGTAGATCCGGCCGCGCGAGACCGGCGCCTCGCGGACGCGGTGGCTGCTGTTGCCCGAGATCATGATCGGATTGCCCTTGGCGTCGACGCCGGTGATGATGCCGACATGACCGCCGCCACGGCGGCCCATCACGGCGATGGCGCCGACCTGCGGCCCGGAAACGCGCGTGCCGTATCTGGCGAACGAGCTCGCCATGTCGGAGCCGGTGCCGCGATGGCCGGTCTGCTGCAGCACCATGTTCATGAAGCGCGCGCACCAAAGGCTGGAGCGGCCGGTCGGGTTGCCGCCGCCGAGATAACGGCGCGCCGTATCGACGATGCCGGATGAGCCGAAGCCGCCGGTCGCGCTTGCGTCGGTGTTCGATGCAGCCTCAGCGCCGGGCATTACGGCCGCGTTGGCCTCGCCGAAGCCACCTGCCTGCATCCGGGCGCGACGCTCGGCGCGCGACAGCCGCGCGGTGTGCCGGTGGCGATGATGGGAATAGTGCCGCGCGTGATGGCCGGCATGGGCCGAATGCGCGTGACGCGAATGGTGCGGACGGGCGGACGCCGGAGCGGCGGAGATCACGGCGAGCGTGAGCGAACACAGGGCCAGCGCCAAAACTCGAAGCGACCGGCGATACGCAAGCAACTGAACCATACTTCACGAGATCCTCTGAAACGCCCCCCGATTCCCCGTCGCGTTCCCTGGGGAATGCGGCGGTGGTTTTGAAAATCGGGATGTGGCGCGAGGAAGATTTGATGCGGCGCGGGGAGAACGATTTCTGGGTCATTCCGCGCAAATTCCATGACGAAAATAGCCAGAACTGCCGCATTGCAGCCGCGGAAATAAATTGCAAATCTGGGGCCGGCCAACGAGAGGAGAATTTCAATGCCCCATGCCGTCACGAAAGATCATGTCCGCCTGCATTTCGAAGAGGCAGGCAGCGGGACCCCGATCATCTTCCTGCACGAGTTCGCAGCTGATCATACCAACTGGGAACCGCAGATGCGCTATTTCTCGCGCGGACACCGTTGCATCGCCTATTCCGCGCGCGGCTACACGCCGTCGGACGTGCCTGCGAATGCCGACGTCTACACCTACACGCACTTCTACACCGACGCGCTCGCGGTGCTCGACCATCTCGGCATCGCCAAGGCCCATTTCATCGGGCTCTCGATGGGCTCCTATTCGTCGCTGCAGGTCGCGCTCAACGCGCCGGAGCGCGCGCTGTCGATGACGCTCGCCGCCGTCGGCTCCGGCTCCAACCTCGAGAATCTCGATGCCTTCCGGGCGCAGTGCCGGGCCAATGCCGAGCAGTACGAGGCGATCGGCTCGGCCGAGGTCGCCAAGGTGACCCGCGAGGCGCCGAGCCGGATTCCATTTCTGGTCAAGGACCCGCGCGGCCACGCCGATTTCTACGCCGCGCTCGCCCGCCACGACGCCAGGGGCTCGGCCAACACGATGCGCAGCTTTCAGGGCGGCAGGCCCTCGATCTACACCATGACCGAGGCCATCAAGCGCGCGGCGACGCCGGCGCTGATCCTGTGCGGCGACGAGGACGACAATTGCATCGCGCCGAGCATGTTCCTGAAGGCGCATCTGCCGGCCGTCGGCCTGTCGTTCTTCCCGAAATCGGGCCACGTGCTCAACCTCGAGGAGCCAGCGCTGTTCAACGAGATGGTCGAGCGCTTCATCGCACTGGTCGAGGCCGGCCGCTGGCCGGTGCGCGATCCGCGGTCGATGGTGCCGGGGCCGGTTTGACGCGACACCAAATAGCTACTTCGCCTTGCCGCCCCGGCTGAGCAGGAACACGCCCTGCTCGCCGAACATGTTCCACACCCACCAGGGCAGGTTGAGCGGCACCGGGCGGCCGTAGAGATCGAGCGCCACCGCGCGCTCCATCTTGACGTTGATCTCCTCGCAGAGCTGCACGAAATCCTTGATGGTGCAGAAGTGGATGTTCGAGGTGTCGTACCAGCTCGCCGGCAGATTCTCGGTGCGCGGCATGTGGCCGCCGATCAGCAGCTGCAGCCGCATCTTCCAAAACCCGAAATTCGGGAACGAGACGATCGCGCGCTGGCCGATCCGCAGCAGATTCTCCAGCACCACCTTGGGCTGCCGCGTCGCCTGCAGGGTCTGCGACAAGATGACATAGTCGAACGCGTCATCGGGATAGTTGACGAGGTCGGTGTCGGCGTCGCCCTGCACCACCGCGAGGCCCTTGGCGACGCAGCCATTGACGCCCTCGCGCGACAGCTCGATGCCGCGGCCGTCGATGCCGCGGCTCTCCAAGAGCTGCAACAGCTCGCCATCGCCGCAGCCGACGTCGAGCACGCGCGAGCCCGGCTGCACCATGTCGGCGACCAGCAGGTGATCGGTGCGATAGCCGCCGGTCCGCTGCGGCGCGACGCCCGGCAAGGGCAGTGTCTGCTGCATGCTCATGACTGGCCGCCGTCCTTCAATCCGCGCGCCTTGCCCGCGGCCTGCAGGAAGGCGCGGGAGATCTCCAGGAATTCCGGCACGTCGAGCAGGAACGCGTCATGGCCGCGATCGGTCTCGATCTCGGCGAACGACACCCGCGCGCTCGACGCGTTCAGCGCATGCACCAGCGCGCGCGATTCCGAGGTCGGAAACAGCCAGTCGCTGGTGAACGACACCACGCAGAACCGCGTCTTGATGCCGGCGAACGCATTCGCCAGCGCGCCGTTGTGATCGGCGGCGATGTCGAAATAGTCCATCGCGCGGGTCAGATAGAGATAGGAGTTGGCGTCGAAGCGCTCGACAAAGGACGAGCCTTGGTAGCGCAGATAGCTCTCGACCTGGAAATCCGCATCGAACGAGAAGGTCGGCAGCTCGCGATCCTGCATGCGCCGTCCGAACTTGCGGTGCAGCGCGGCGTCCGAGAGATAGGTGATGTGCGCGGCCATCCGCGCCACCGCCAGTCCGCGATGCGGATGGGTGTCCTCGTCGACATAGCGGCCGCCGCGCCAGTCGGGATCGGCCATCACCGCCTGGCGGCCGAGCTCGTGGAACGCGATGTTCTGCGCCGAGTGCCGCGTCGAGCAGGCGATCGCGAGCGTCGAGAACACGCGCTCGGGATAGGCCGCGGTCCATTGCAGCACCTGCATGCCGCCCATCGAGCCGCCGACCACGCAGAACAGCGTCGTGATGCCGAGGCGATCGATCAGCATCGCCTGCGCGCGCACCATGTCGGGGATCGTGATGATCGGGAAATCGAGCCCCCACACCTTGCCGGTCGCAGGGTTCAGCGACGCCGGCCCGGTCGAGCCCATGCAGCCGCCGATCACGTTGGAGCAGATGATGAAGTATTGTTCGGGATCGATCGGCTTGCCGGCGCCGACCATGGTGTCCCACCAGCCGGGCTTGCCGGTGACGGGATGGGTGTTGTTGACGTGCTGATCGCCGGTCAGCGCGTGGCAGATCAGGATCGCATTGGAGCGATCGGCATTGAGCTCGCCATAGGTCTGATAGGCGATCTGGAACGGCGCGAGATCGATGCCGCAATCCAGCTTCAGCG
This sequence comes from Bradyrhizobium sp., assembly GCA_036383375.1. GTDB lineage: Bacteria > Pseudomonadota > Alphaproteobacteria > Rhizobiales > Xanthobacteraceae > Bradyrhizobium. The sequence goes on from DASVOL010000004.1 coordinate 5,125, forward strand.
GCTGATCCATGCCGAACTTCACCACCAATGACGACGGGTGATCGGCCTCATGGGCGCGATCATCGCTTGGGGTTTGCGGGCTCGGTATCGGACGCACGTTGCTCATCTAGGCGACCCTGCCCTCGCACGGGAGGGCTCGAACAGAAAATCAGGCCATAAAAAACCCGGCCTGAACAAGGTTCGGCCGGGAGCTGATCTGTCCCCGGCCTGTTTAGCGAGTTGTTTAACGTGGCTGCAAGCCGGCCGGCTCAAATGACCACGGAGTGCAGCGAACCTAGTCCTCGGGCCCCCCGTCGTCAAGGCGGCCAGCGAACGTCCCCTTGCCGGGCCCCGATGGTTAACCGTTTGCGCAAGGCTGGACCGCGAGGTTTCTCTTTGCTTTCGCTGCCCGTCTTTCCTAATCAGGGACCCTGTCCGGCACGGCATCGGGCCGCCCGGACGACAAGGTTTGAGAGCATGTCCAACCCACCCCCGTCGCCGCCCTCGCTGCAGGAGCTGCGCAAGGAGATCGATGCGATCGACGAGCAGGTTCACCGCCTGCTGATGGCGCGCGGCGACATCATCGACCGCCTGATCCAGGTCAAGAAGACCCAGGAGGTCGGCTCGGCGTTCCGCCCGGCGCGCGAGGCCAGCATGATGCGTGAGCTGGTGCGGCGCCATCGCGGCATCCTGCCGCTCGACACCATCGAGAGCATCTGGCGCGTCATCATCTCGACCTTCACTTACGTGCAGGCGCCGTTCGCCGTGCATGCCGATGTTTCCGTGGGCGAGTCGGCGATGCGCGACTCGGCGCGGTTTCACTTCGGCTTCGTGGTGCCCTACGTGTCGCATTTCAGCGCCCAGGCCGCGATCGAGGCGGTAGCCAAATCGAAGGGTGACCTCGCGCTGGTCTCCGCGATCGCGAGCCGTACGCCGTGGTGGAATGCGCTCGATACCGATGGTGCGCCGAAGATCATCGCGCGGCTGCCGTTCCTCGAACGCGCCGACCATCCCGCGGCGCTGCCGGTGTTCCTGATCTCGCGGGTCGCCGACGACGCCATGGTGACGGAGGTCGAGATGTGGAGCGTGCGCGTCTCCGGCTGGAACGCCGATGTCGCCCGTGCGCTGGCCCCGCTCGCCGAGATCGTGGCGGTCCCCGACACCGCGTTCGACGGGGCCGCCCTGCTGGTCTCGGTCACCGGACAAGACTTCGAGAAGATCAAGCTCGCCTTGATCGAGGCCGGCGCCTCGGTGCGCTCTTCGGCCCTCGTCGGCAGCCACGCAACGCGCTATACGGTGCCCTCTAACGGGTCGGCCAGAAGCTAGCCGCCTGTATATCCGGAGTTGATAATGTCTCGCCCCGTGCCGAACCCCGGCATCCTCGATATTGCGCCCTACACGCCCGGCAAGAGCCCGGTGCCGGAACCGGGCCGCAAGGTGTTCAAGTTGTCCGCCAACGAGACGCCGTTCGGTCCGTCTCCGAAGGCGATCGCGGCCTACAAGGCGGCGGCTGACCATCTCGAGGACTATCCGGAAGGCACCTCGCGGGTGCTGCGCGAGGCGATCGGCCGTGCCTACGGGCTCGATCCCGATCGCATCATCTGCGGCGCCGGCTCCGATGAGATCCTCAATTTGCTGGCGCACACCTATCTGGCCCCCGGCGACGAGGCGATCTCGACCACCCACGGCTTCCTGGTCTACCCGATCGCCACCATGGCGAACGGCGCCAAGAACGTGATCGCGGCCGAGACCAATTTCACCGCCGACGTCGACGCCATCCTCAAGGTGGTGACGCCGCGGACGAAACTGGTCTGGCTCGCCAACCCGAACAACCCGACCGGCACTTACATCCCGTTCGACGAGGTCAAGCGGCTGCGCGCCGAACTCCCGTCGCATGTGCTGCTGGTGCTCGACGCTGCTTACGCCGACTACGTCTCGCGCAACGACTACGAGCTCGGCATCGAGCTGGTCGCGACCACCGACAACACGGTGGTGACGCACACCTTCTCGAAAATCCACGGCCTTGCCGCGCTGCGGATCGGCTGGATGTTCGGCCCGGCACATATTGTCGATGCCTGCAACCGCATCCGCGGTCCGTTCAACGTCACGACCCCGGCGATGCTGGCGGCGGTGGCGGCGATCGAGGACACCGCGCATGTGCAGATGTCGCGGACCCATACCGAACAGTGGCGCAACTGGCTGACCGAGGAGATCGGCAAACTCGGGCTCAAGGTGACGCCGAGCGTCGCCAACTTCGTGCTGATCCACTTCCCGGCCGACAAGGGCAAGACCGCCGCGGAAGCCGACGCCTATCTCACGCGGCGCGGCCTCGTGCTGCGCGCGCTCAACAATTACAAGCTGCCGCACGCTCTGCGCATGACCATTGGCACCGAGGAAGCCAACCGCCTCGTGGTCGAGGGCCTGCGCGACTTCTTGGGTGGAAAGTGAACACCGACGTGACCACGGCTCCGCTCTTCAACCGCATCGCCCTGATCGGCTTCGGCCTGATCGGCGGCTCGATCGCGCGCGGCGCGCGCGCGCAAGGCCTGGTCGGCGAGATCGTGACCACCGCGCGCTCGGAGAAGACGCGCGCCCGCGTCGCCGAGCTCGGCATCGTCGATCGCGTCGTCGAGACCAATATCGAGGCGGTGAAGGATGCCGATCTCGTCATCCTCTGCATCCCGGTCGGCGCCTGCGGTCCGGTCGCGGCCGAGATTGCCGCCCATTTGAAGCCCGGCGCCATCATCTCCGACGTCGGCTCGGTGAAGGGCGCCGTCGTCAAGGACATGGCGCCGCATCTGCCTGACGGCGTGCACTTCGTGCCCGCGCATCCGGTGGCCGGCACCGAGCATTCGGGGCCGGATTCGGGCTTCGCCGAGCTGTTCATCAACCGCTGGTGCATCCTGACGCCGCCCGAAGGCACCGATCCCGCGGCGACCGACCGGCTGCGCGCGTTCTGGGCCGCGCTCGGCGCCAAGGTCGAGGTCATGACGCCGGATCATCATGACCTTGTGCTCGCGATCACCAGCCATCTGCCGCATTTGATCGCCTACACCATCGTCGGCACCGCCGACGAGCTGGCGCAGGTGACGGAATCCGAGGTCATCAAGTTCTCCGCCGGCGGCTTCCGCGACTTCACCCGCATCGCGGCGTCGGACCCGACGATGTGGCGCGACGTGTTCCTCGCCAACAAGGACGCCGTGCTCGAGATGCTCGGCACCTTCACCGAGGATCTGTCGAAACTCACCCGCGCGATCCGGCGCGGCGACGGCGAAGCGCTGTTCGACCACTTCACCCGCACCCGCGCCATCCGCCGCGGCATCGTCGAGATCGGCCAGGATTCGGCTGCGCCCGACTTCGGCCGGCCGCATGCGAATTTGAAGAAGTAGGGTCAGGGCGCTGCCTTCTCCGCGTCGTCGTCTTGGCGAAAGCCAGGACGACGACGCGGATGGTTCCCGTGCGATGCGACGCACCGTCATTGCATACCCATCTCCGGTGTCATCGCCCGGCTCGACCGGGCGATCCAGTATTCCAGAGGCGGTTATGCTTGAGCCGACGGGCCGCGGCGTACTGGATCGCCCGCTTAAACCGGGCGATGACAGTTAGCGGTGTCGTGAGATTTCTGGATAATCGAATAATA
>DASVOL010000005.1:0-3707 GCA_036383375.1 Bradyrhizobium sp.
ATGAGGACGGCGCCGAGGAGAAGGGCGAATAGCCCGGAATATTCCCGGTTAAGCCTAGCAATATTACGTAGCCGCGACAGCGATTTGCCGCGGCCGAGGTCCTTGTTTTTGACACCCCGCGGGCCTAACTTCCGGCAAAGTTCAGGCCGGTCCGCCGGCCATTTCTGGAGGGTTGCAGGATGGGTTCGCTGAGCATTTGGCACTGGATCGTCGTGATCGCAGTGGTCCTGCTGCTGTTCGGACGCGGCAAGATTTCGGACCTGATGGGTGACGTCGCCCAAGGCATCAAGGCCTTCAAGAAGGGCATGCAGGACGACGACAAGGTCGCGGACAAGCCGGAGTCCACCAAGGCGATCGATCACAATGCGGCGCCGTCGGCCGCGCGCCAGGATGTCGGCAGCAAGGCCGTCTAACGCGCTTGTACTGACGCATATTTCGACGTTTTTCCTTGCGCGAAACGGTGACGCCGTCGCACAGACGCGCTATGGACGCCGATTGAGAAAAGGCGCCGGCAGCCCCAAATCCTGTCAGGACCGCAAGTCCTATCAGACCATGGGGCCGATGGCGGCGCGCTTAGGCGGAAGAATTCATGTTCGACATCGGGTGGAGTGAACTGGTCGTCATCGCGGTCGTCGCGCTGATCGCCATCGGCCCGAAAGAGCTGCCGGGCGTGCTGCGCATGGTCGGGCAATGGATGGGCAAGGCCCGCAAGATGGCCTCCGAATTCCAGGGCCAGTTCCAGGAAGCCATGCGCGAGGCCGAGATGGCCGACCTTAAGAAGAGTTTTGACGAGGTCAGGGAAGCCGCAACCGGCATCACCAGCGGCAACATCATGACCTCGCTGCACAAGGACGTCAGCGACGCCCTGCAGATCGACAAGCCGGTCGACGCGCAGGTTGCGTCTGCAATCGACGCGCCGGTGACCCCGACAACACCCGCACCACCGACACCGGAAACCTTCGTCGAGGCCGAGACGCACGCCGCCGCCGGCGAGCCGCTCGCGATCACCGGCGAGGTGAAGCCCGAGCCGTCGCCTGCGCAGGACGAGACGCCGGCACAGCCTGACGTGCTCAAGGACGCGAGGGCGTCATGAGCGCCGAAGATATCGAGGCCAGCAAGGCCCCCTTGATGGATCATCTGATCGAGCTGCGCTCGCGCCTGATCAAGGCGCTGCTCGGCTTCGGCGTGGCCTTCATCATCTGCTTCTTCTTCGCCAAGCAGATATTCAACGTCCTGGTCTGGCCCTTCATCTGGGTGGCGGGGCCGGAAAATTCCAAATTCATCTATACCGCGCTGCTCGAATATTTTCTGACGCAGCTCAAGCTCGCGTTGTTCGGCGCCGGCTTCATCTCGTTTCCGATCGTCGCGACGCAGATCTACAAGTTCGTGGCGCCCGGGCTCTACAAGCATGAGCGCAACGCGTTCCTGCCTTATCTGATCGCGACGCCGGTGTTCTTCGTGCTCGGCGCGATGATGGTCTATTTCGTGGTCTTCCCGATGCTGACCCGCTTTTCGCTCGGCATGCAGCAGTCGGCGGGCACGGAGACGGCGCAGATCCAGCTGCTGCCCAAGGTCGGCGAGTATCTCTCGCTGATGATGTCGCTGATCTTCGCCTTCGGCATCGCGTTCCAGCTGCCGGTGATCCTGACGCTGCTTGGCCGCATCGGCATCGTCACCTCGAAGATGCTGAAAGAGAAGCGGCGCTACTTCATCGTGATCGCCTTCATCATCGCCGCCGTGCTGACGCCGCCCGATGTGCTGAGCCAGGCTTCGCTCGCGATCCCGCTGCTCCTGCTCTATGAGGGGGCGATCATCGCGGTCGGGATCGTGGAGAAGAAGGCCACGCCCTCGTCTGCGCCGTCGGCGACCAATCCGGCCGAGTAGGGCGGTCTTCGCCTCACACTCGGTGTCATACCCCGCGAAAGCGGGGTATCCAGTACGCCGCGGCCCCTCTGTGACACGCCGACGTCTCTGGAATACTGGATCACCCGCTTTCGCGGGTGATGACGGTCGTGGTAGTGGAAACGTACAACGCAAACGTTGGCATACAACGTTTCTGCAAGAGTGACGTCAGGACCTCCCCGCCATGCACGACATCAAAGCGATCCGCGACAACCCGACAGCCTTCGACGCCGGCCTGAAACGCCGCGGACTTGGGGCCCTGTCGCCGTCGCTGCTGGCGATCGACGAGAAGCGGCGTGCGGCGATCCTGGCCTCGGAGCAGGCCCAGGCGCGGCGCAATGCGGCCTCCAAGGAGATCGGCGACGCCAAGAAGGCGAAGGACGAGGCGCGCGCGGCCAAGCTGATGACCGAAGTCGCCGAGCTGAAGACCACGATGCCCCAGCTCGAGGCTGCGGCGAAGTCATTCGACGACGAGCTGACGAAAGAGCTGTCGTCAATTCCAAACCTGCCGCTCGACGAGGTGCCCGACGGCACCGACGAGCACGGCAACGTCCAGCACCATGTGTTCGGCATGAAGCTCGACTACGGCTTTGCGCCGAAGCTGCATGACGATCTCGGCATCGCGCTCGGCTATATGGATTTCGAGGCGGCGGCGAAACTGTCCGGTGCGCGCTTCGTCGTGCTGAAGAAGGGACTGGCGCGGCTCGAGCGCGCGATCGGGCAGTTCATGCTCGATTTGCACACCGGCGAGCACGGCTACGCCGAGATCAATCCGCCGCTGCTGGTGCGCGATGCCGTGATGTTCGGCACCGGCCAGTTGCCGAAATTCGAGGACGATCAGTTCTGGGCGATCAAGGGCGAATTGCTGTCGGCACCGAATGCCGATCTGCGTAGCGAGCGCCTCGGCTTGATTCCGACTGCCGAAGTCTCGCTGACCAACCTCGCGCGCGAATCCATCCTCGACGAAAAAGTGCTGCCGATGCGGCTCACCGCGCTGACGCCGTGCTTCCGGGCCGAAGCCGGCGCGGCAGGACGCGATACGCGCGGCATGATCCGGCAGCATCAATTCACGAAGGTCGAATTGGTGTCGATCACAACGCCCGAAGCCAGCAAGGACGAGCTCGAGCGCATGCTGTCCTGCGCCGAGCAGGTGCTGCAGAAGCTCGATCTGCATTATCGCGTGATGACGCTGTGCGCCGGCGACATGGGCTTCTCCGCGCAGAAGACCTACGACATCGAGGTGTGGATGCCGGGGCAGGGCGATGGCGGCGCCTATCGCGAGATTTCGAGCTGCTCGGTGTGCGGTGATTTCCAGGCCCGTCGCATGGATGCGCGCTATCGCGGCCCCGACGGCAAGCCGCGTTTCGTGCATACGCTGAACGGCTCCGGCACGGCGGTCGGGCGCGCCCTGATCGCGGTGATGGAGACCTATCAGCAGCAGGATGGCTCGATCGCGGTGCCCGATGTGCTGCAGCCCTATATGGGCGGGCTCAAAGTCATCGAGCACGGCATGTAAGGCGAGGGCCAGTGTGATGCCGCTCCACCGTGACATCCACTGGCTTGGTCGACAATGGGCCGTCACGGGCCACGGTCTGCAGCTGATCAATCAGAAGCAGATGGGCTACTACGACATCGAGGCCGTGCGCTTGTGGGAAGCGCGCGTGACCGAGGTGCAAACGAAAGCCTGGATCGACAGGCCGGACTTCGACAAGGCGCTGGAGATCGCGCGCGGCAAGTTCGCTCATCTGGCGCCGGCCGATCTGCCCGCGCCTGCAGCCGTCGCGCCGCCGCCGGCTCCGGTCCGG
>DASVOL010000006.1:0-7895 GCA_036383375.1 Bradyrhizobium sp.
ACGGATCGATCGCGAGACGAAGATCGCGACCCGCCAACCTGCCCGCACTCGGAGAACGATGTCCGGTGCGGGCAGAGGCTTTCACGTTCACGCGTGCTCCCCGGCCCGCTGCGGCAGGATGAAGACCAGCGCGGCGATCGCAGCGGCGAGAGCAATCGACGCCGTGTAACGGCTCAGCGCAAGGCCGCCGTGATCCAGCGGCTTGTCGAGGAAATCGCCGACGGTCGCGCCTAGCGGCCGGGTCAGGACGAAGGCGATCCAGAACAGCACCGTGTGCGACACCCGCGTCCAGAGATAGGCGGCGGCAACGACCGCAATGCCGGCGCCGAACACGATGGCGCCGCCGCCATAGCCGAGGCCGGTGGAATCGGCCATCCAGTCGCCGAGCGCGGTGCCCAGCGTCTGCGAGAACAGGATCGTGATCCAGTAGAAGGTTTCGGCCGCCTTGTTGTCGATCGATGCGATCGAGACCGTTCCCATGGTGCGATACCATGCAACAAGGGATGCGACGAGCAGGCCGGCGAGCAGCGATGAGCCGCCGAGATATCCGATTCCGAGCGACCGGTCGACGAAATCGGCAAAGGTCGTGCCGACGGTCGTCGTCGCGATGATCACCGTCCAGTAGAGAGCCGGGTGAAAGCGCTTCGCCGCCATCTGCGCGGCGACGGCAGCAGCGAAGATCACCGCGAAGATCGCGGTGCCGACGAGATAGCCGAGATTCATCGACATCGTGACGGCGTCGCCGCCGGTCTCGCCGAGCGTGGTGCCGAGAATCTTGATGACCCAGAAGCCGAGCGTGACGGCTGGGACTTTTGCCGCGCGCTCGTCCGCGGCGGTGTCGCGCAATAGTAATTCCATGGGTTCTTCACTCCGGGAGGCCGGGTCGCCGGCGGACGATGCCGCCGGCGTTGATCGAAATGACGGATGGATCAGGCCTTCATCGAGTCCATGATCGACAGCAACTCGGCGAGCGCCTTCTTGCATTTGGCGGCGTCCGGATTGGTCTCACGCACCGCCTCGAGCGCGCGATCGATCGCCTTGTCGACCGTGTGCCACTCGGCAGCCGCGCGCGGTTTCAATCCGGCTTCCGCTTCGTCCCATTTGGTCTCGAGATCCTTGATCCGCGCCTTGGCGCCGACGAGGTCGCCCTTGTCGACCAGTGCCGCGACATCGGCGGCGATGCTGCGAAATGGCGCCAGGTCGCCGAGCCTGGAGGCCGCCGTCTGCGTGTGCGGCAGCAGCCTGAGGCCTGCGTTGGCATCGGGGAGCGGCTGGATCACTGCGAGCGCAACAATCGCCGTCGCCAAGCTGAGTGTCGTCTTGTTCATCGTGGTTCTCCTGTGTGGGGTTGGTTCGATTGATGTCCGTCGGGACGCAGTTGGTCTCACGCGCCGGGTGACGCCTCGGGCTTGCGGCCGGCATCGCCCTCGAACGACAGCCAGGCGACCAGCGCGACGATCACGGTCAGGAAGGCGAGGCTGGTGTAGATCGTGCCGAAGCCAAGGCCGCCGTACTCATGGGCTTGCGACAGCAGGTCGCCGAACGATGCGCCGAGCGGACGCGTCAGGATGTAGGCGAGCCAGAAGGTCAGCACCGCATTGGCGCCGAGTGCGTAGGCTGCCGCGATCGCCGCGATCAGCGCCGTGAACGCGACCACCCCAACGTTGAAGCCGAGGCCCAGTGCTTCGGTCGCAAGATCACCCGCAGCCGTGCCAAGCGCGAATGTGAACAGGATCGCGGCCCAGTAGAACAATTCGCGGCGTTTGGTCACGATGCTGTGGATCGACAGCGTCCGCTCGACCGAAAACCAGATCGCGAAGGTCGCGGCCAAGGCGATCGCGAAGGCGGCCGTGCTGACGTAAAGGCTGATCTCGAGCTTGTCGGTCAGCGCATCGGTGATCTGCGTCCCGACGATGCTGACCAGCACGACCGTCAGCCAGTAGACCCACGGCACGTAACGGTCCATCCGCAGCTGGATGGCCAGCACTGCCGCAAGCAGCGTCATCATCAGCAGGCCGGTCACGCTGGTGCCGAGGCCGACATGGACCGCGAGGTAATCCGCGCCGGTCTCGCCGACCGTGGTCGACATGATCTTGATCAGCCAGAAGACGAGGGTGACTTCGGGGACCTTGTTCAGCATGCTGCGGCCGATGGGTCTGATATCCAGCACGGTGTGAAGCTCCGATTTGACAGGGGCGGCGGTTCCGCCGGGTTCGAAAGCGAGCGTGCACGGCGAGACTTAGCCCCGGCTTAGGCGGGCGCAGCGGTCTTCATTTGGGCGCCGAAAGCCCCTAAGCCGCGGCTAAGTCGAAGCTGATATGATCGCGGCAGCGTCGCCGGCTGATCGGTACGACGCAGTTTCACTGGGGCGTACTCCCGGTGCGGATCGGGATGGATTGCAGGCGATGCGGGTGCTCGTGGTGGAGGACGACAGGATGATCGGCGCCGCCGTCGTCGAGGCGCTGCGGGATGCCGCCTATGCGGTCGACTGGGTGCGCAATGGCGACCTCGCCATCGAAGCCAGCCGCAGCGAGACCTACGACATCGCGCTGCTCGATCTCGGCCTGCCATTGACCGACGGTCTCGACGTTCTCAAGGCGATCCGGGAGCGCGCCTCGCGCCTTCCCGTGATCATTCTCACCGCACGCGATGCGCTGAACGATCGCATCCGGGGACTCGATCTCGGCGCCGACGATTATCTGGTCAAGCCGTTCGAGATCGCCGAGTTGCTGGCGCGCATGCGCGCGGTGCTGCGGCGCGAGGGCAGCGGAGCGCCGCCGGTCCTGACCAACGGCGCGCTTCATCTCGACCCGGCCACGCGGGAAGCTACTTTTTGCGAAGAGAAAGCCGTGCTCAGCGCACGCGAGTTCGCCCTGCTGCAGGCGTTGCTGGCGCGACCGGGCACGATCCTGTCCCGTGCCGAGCTCGAACGCCAGATCTACGGCTGGCGCGAGGAGGTCGAGAGCAACGCGGTCGAATTCCTGATCCACGCCGTGCGCAGAAAACTCGGCGCGGCGGCGATCAGAAACGTGCGCGGCGTCGGATGGATGGTGGATCGTTCGAGATGATGAGATCGCTGCGCGGACGCCTGTTCGTCGGACTCACCGCGATCATCCTGTTGACGGGCGCCGTCGGCGGACTCCTGGCCTACCGATGGGCCTACAGCGAAGCGATCGAGATGCAGGACTCCGTCCTGATCCAGATCGGCAGCTTCGCGCTGAGCGCTCCGATCCGGCAAAGCCGCCCGGTCACCGGCGTCGACGCGGAAGCCGAGGTCGCCGTCGTCGAGCTCGGTGAGGTGCCGCGCGGCTCTGCCGACGATCGCCGGCTTTGGGGACTGACGGATGGGCTGCACAATGATGTCTATCACGGCCAGCCGGTCCGCGTGCTGCTTCGGACTCGGCCGGACGGCAGCCGCTTTGCGGTGACGCAGCAGACCGAGATCCGCACCGAGATCGCGGGCGACATGGCGGTGCGGACGCTGTTGCCGATTGCGGCGTTGGTGCCGTGCCTTTTGCTGATGACGGCATTCGTGATCGCCCGATCGTTCCGACCGATGTTGCGCCTCGCCGGCGATCTCGATGCGAGCAGGGTGGATGACGTCGGTGCGTTGCCGGCGACGGGCGCGCCGAGCGAGTTGCAGCCGTTCCTCGGCTCGATCAACGGGTTGCTGGGGCGGGTGCGCGTCATGATGGACCAGCAACGGCGTTTCATCGCCGACGCGGCTCATGAACTTCGCACACCGGTCACCGCGCTCAGCCTGCAGGCGGAAAATCTCGCCTCCCTCGACCTGCCGGCGGAGACGCGCGACCGGCTCGATGCGTTGAAGAGCGGCATGCGGCGCACCAAGCATCTGCTCGAGCAACTTCTCGCGCTGGCGCGTCAGGACGCTGCGGCATCTGTCGCGCGTGAAGCGGTGGAGCTGGATAAGATCGCAAAAGGCGTCGTCGCCGATCTGCTGCCGGAGGCTGCAGCGCGCAACATCGATCTCGGCTTCACGAGGGTCGAACCCATCACGGTGAGCGGTGATGAGCTGTCCCTGATCTCGGCAGTCCGGAACCTGGTCGAGAACGCAATCAAGTTCACGCCCAACGGAGGCGCCGTCGATCTCGCCGTTGCCAGGAAGGACGGCACGGCCGTCGTTCAGATCCAGGACACCGGACCGGGGATTCCGCTGCAGGATCTGGCGCGGATCGGCGAGCCGTTCTTTCGCGGCGGCCAGCCGAGCGGAGAGGGCGCCGGGCTCGGGCTCTCGATCGTGAAGCGCATCGTCGATCACGCTGCCGGTTCGGTCCTGTTCGAAAATGTGACCGGTGCCGGACGTTCAGGCCTGCGCGTGACCGTCAAGCTGCCGACGGCCACCGGTTGAGGCCTGGCGTGTGCCTACGGAACGCGACCGGGCCGCTCCCTGTCCCCTCAAGCATTGGGATCGTTCGCATTGGGATAGAACAGCTGCTGGCCGTTGATCTTATAGCCGGCGATCGCATTCTGTCCCTCCGGCGAAATCAGAAAGTCGATGAAGCGCTGGCCGGCTTCCTTCTTCACCGTGGGATGCTTGTTCGGGTTGACCAGCATCACCCCGTACTGATTGAACAGCCGCTTGTCGCTTTCAACCAGGACTGCCAAGTCGCCGCGATTTTGGAACGCCAGCCATGTGCCGCGGTCGGACAACACATAGGCGTTTGACGCCGAGGCCATGTTCAGCGCCGCACCCATGCCCTGGCCGATTTCCTTGTACCACGAGCCGCGGTTGTTCACGATGTCGATGCCAGCCTCCTTCCAAAGCTTCAGTTCGGCAATATGGGTGCCGGAATGATCGCCGCGGGAGACGAACGGCGCGGCTCTGGTCTTGATGGTCTGCAGCGCCGTGAGGACATCCTTGCCCTTGATGCCCGCCGGATCGTCCTTCGGACCGATGACGACGAAGTCGTTATACATCACGGGATAGCGCTTCACGCCAAATCCCTCCGCAAGGAATTTCTCCTCGGCGGATTTGGCGTGCACGAACACCACATCGGCATCGCCACGGCGCGCCGTATCGAGCGCCTGGCCGGTGCCCTGTGCCAGTACCTTCACTTCGATGCCAGTCTTCTGCTTCACAACCGGCAGCAGGTAGTCGAACAGACCGGAGTCCTGCGTCGATGTCGTCGACGCAACAACGATCGATTGGTCTTGCGCCCGAACCGGATGAGTAAATGTCTGTGCACTGAGCGCGGCAAGCGCGATGATTGCGAAGATGCGAAGTGAGCCGAACCAGTGCTTCATGTGGGCGATCTCCCTTGGAACAACAATATAGTTTGGCGCTTCAGCGACTGGTCAGGATGCGTCCGATCAAAAAGCTCAGCGCGCTGACGGTCATCGAGAGGATGACGAGGATGATGCCGAGCGCAAGCGCGAGGCTTAACTCCCCCTTGCTCGTCTCCAATGCGATGGCAGTGGTCATGGTGCGCGTATAGCCGCGCACATTGCCGCCGACGATGATAATTGCGCCGACCTCGGCGATCGCCCGGCCGAACGCAGCGAGAAACGCGGTTAATAGCCCGTCGCGTCCGATAGCCATGAGTGGCAAGGTGGCACGCAAGCGCGAGGCGCCGTCGACGAGAAGGGCATCGCCGTAGCGAGCCCAGACATCCACCATGATCCGGTGCACCAGCGCAATGACGATGGGAATGCCAAGAATGGCCTGCGCGATCACCATGGCGGTTGGCGTGAACAGAATCCCGAGCGCCCCCAATGGCCCCGATCGGGACAGGAGGAGGTAAACAGCAAGCCCCACCACGACCGGCGGCAACCCCAGGAGGGCATTGACGACAACGATCAACGCAACCCTGCCCCGGATCCGGTAGATGGCCAGCGCCGTCCCCATCGGCGCCCCGATCGCGAAGGCAAGCAGGCTCGCCGTCAGGCTGACGCCGAGCGACAGGCCGACGATCTGGCGTAACTCCGGATCAAAACGGCCGATAAGGCTGACGGCCATATCCAGCGCTTGGGTAAAGTCATTCATGGTCTCTTACTAAGCCAGACCTCGGCAAATAAGCAAAATGATCGAGGTCTTGAGGCCCGGCCCGGTTACCGCTACCAGTGCAATCCGGAAGCAATGCCAGGCGCATTGGAGAAAGGACGTTTCTCATGGCGAACACGACGGCGGAGCTTGAAGCGCTCCTGATGCAGCGGTCGCTGACCGATCCGCAGCTTTTGGCTGCAACGGAGGCGGCGTCGGACTTCCGGATCCTGCCGGATGCCACGGTGGTCAAGATCGGCGGCCAGAGCGTCATCGACCGCGGCCGCGCTGCGGTCTATCCGCTGGTCGACGAGATCGTCGCCGCCCGCAAGGCGCACAAGATGCTGATCGGGACCGGCGCCGGCACCCGCGCCCGGCATCTCTACTCGATCGCGGCCGGGCTCAGACTGCCGGCCGGCGTGCTCTCGCAGCTCGGCGCCTCGGTTGCCGATCAGAACGCGGTGATGCTCGGCCAGTTGCTCGCCAAGCACGGCATCTCCGCGGTCAGCGGCGCCGGGCTTTCGGCCGTGCCGCTCTATCTCGCCGAGGTGAACGCGGTGATCTTCAGCGGCATGCCGCCTTACGGGCTGTGGATGCGGCCCGCAGCCGAGGGCATGATCCCGCCCTACCGCACCGACGCCGGATGCTTCCTGGTCGCCGAACAGTTCGGCTGCAAGGCGATGATCTATGTGAAGGACGAAAACGGCCTCTACACCGCGAACCCCAAGACTTCGAAGGGCGCCACGTTCATTCCGAAGATCTCGGTCGCCGAGATGAAGGCAAAGGGATTGCAGGATTCGATCCTCGAATTCCCGGTGCTCGACCTGCTCGCCACCGCGCGCCATGTCCGCCAGGTGCAGGTCGTCAATGGCCTTGTCCCCGGCAATCTCACCCGCGCGCTCGCGGGCGAGCATGTCGGCACCATCATCACCGCGAACTGAGCAGGGACACGACCATGGATGACACCATCAAGCACGTCGCTTCGCCGCTCGCGCGCCAGACCCTGCTCGACAGCGATCTCACCCGTCCCGTCGCCGGCGGACGCCCGATTCCCCTGCTGCCCTGGGTGCAGGTGATCAAGATCGGCGGCCGCTCCATCATGGACCGCGGCCATGAAGCGATCCTGCCTGTCATCGACGAGCTGCGCTCGCTGCTGTCCGAGCACCGCATGCTGATCCTGACCGGCGCCGGCATCCGCGCCCGCCACCTCTACAGCGTCGGCCTCGACCTCGGTCTGCCGGTCGGCTCGCTGGCGCCGCTCGCGGCGAGCGAGGCCGGCCAGAACGGCCACATTCTCGGTTGCCTGCTGGCGCCGGAAGGCGTGTCCTATATCGAGCACCCGACCATCGCGAGCCAGCTCGCGATCCATCTCTCCGCGGCCCGCGCGGTGGTCGGCAGCGCCTTCCCGCCGTATCACCATCATGAATTCCCGGTGTCGCGCATCCCGTTGCACCGCGCCGACACCGGTGCGTTCCTGATCGCCGATGCGCTCGGCGCTGCCGGCCTCACCATCGTCGAGGATGTCGACGGCGTGTACAGCGACGATCCGAACGGTCCCAACGGCAAGAAGGCGCAGTTGCTGCGCGAGACCAGCTTCGCCGATCTTGCCAAGCTGAAGGGGACGCTGCCGTTCGACCCCGCGCTGCTCGAGGTGATGGCGAACGCACGACACATTGAGCGCGTGCAGGTCGTGAACGGCCTGGTTCCCGGCCGGCTCACCGCGGCGCTGCGCGGTCAGCACGTCGGCTCGATCATCCGCACCGGCGCGCGGCCGGCGTGAGCGCGGTAAAGTCACGCTGAGTGGCAGTTGCTAAGGCGGTGTGCTCCCTCTCCCGCTTGCGGGAGAGGTGGAACCAACAGCGATGCGCCGGTGACTACTTGATCGTGGCGTGCA
>DASVOL010000007.1:0-11096 GCA_036383375.1 Bradyrhizobium sp.
CCTCGAATTCCCGGTTCGCCATTTCGTATTCGCCATTCGCCCTCCCATGATGATTCTCGCGATCGATACCGCGCTCGACGCCTGCTCCGCGGCAGTGCTCGACACCACCTCCGGCAACACCATCGCCATCGAATCGCAGGCGATGCAGCGCGGCCATGCCGAGGCGCTGATGCCGCTGATCGCGCGGGTGATGAAGGAAAGCGGCATCGGCTTTGCCGGGCTTGACCGCATTGCCGTCACCACCGGCCCCGGCAGTTTCACCGGCCTGCGCGTCGGCCTCTCGGCAGCGCGCGGCCTCGCACTGTCAGCGGAAAAGCCGGTGGTCGGACTGTCGACGCTCGCCGCCTTCGCCGCACCCGTAGTCGCCGACAATGGTGCGCCCCCGATCCTGTCGGCGATCGATGCGCGGCACGATCACGTCTATTTCCAGCTCGTCGGCGGCGACGGCAGCCTGATGCTCAAGCCGAAGGTTGCGCCGATCGCGGAAGCGCTCGAGGCCGCACAGTTCGGCGCGCTGCATCTGGTCGGCAACGCTGCGAACATCCTTGCCGAGCGCTGGCCGGCGGATGCCGCTCCGCCGGTCAAGGTCGACAGGCAGCCCGCACCCGACATCACCTGGGTCGCCTGGGTCGGCGCCGCCGTGGATCCCGACACTGCGCCGCCGCGTCCGTTCTATCTGCGCGCACCCGACGCGAAGCCGCCGAAGGATCGCCTGGTCATCAGCGCGCCGCCATCGACATGACCGGCTGGCTGTCGCGATGGTGGGGCGGCGGTCCGCCTGCGGTCGAGCCCGCATCCTTGCGCGATGCGGCGCGGCTCGCTCAATTGCACGGCGCGTCGTTTCATCGCGGCTGGGGCGAAGGCGAATTCGAGGCGATGCTGACCGAACGCAACACGCTGGTGCACCGGCTGCGCCAGGGCCGCAGGGTGATCGGCTTCGCCGTCTCGCGGATGGCTGCGGACGAGGCGGAAATCCTGTCGATTGCGATCGATTCCAATCAGCGCGGGCGCGGCCTGTCGCGCGACCTACTGTTGACCCATCTCGGCCATCTTGCCGGCCGCGGCATCCGCACCATCTTCCTCGAAGTGGAAGAGAACAATCAGCCGGCGCGGCGGCTCTACGAAAGGGCCGGATTCGGCGTGATCGGCCGCCGCGAACGTTACTACAAGCAGCCCGGTGGGGAACATTTGAACGCGCTTCTGATGCGGCGCGACTTGTCGTAACATCGGCGCGATGGCAGAACACCCTCCGCTCTGCCACCCAAGGTTTGAAGAATACGGCCCGAAACCATGACCACGGTGAAAATCCCGCCTGCGCATAAAAATACCGGCATCGAGGCGCGTTGCGCCGCGACCGGCATGCGCATGACCGAACAGCGCCGCGTGATCGCGCGGGTGCTGGCGGAAGCCATGGATCATCCTGACGTCGAAGAGCTTTATCGCCGCTGCGTGGCGGTCGACGACAAGATCTCGATCTCGACGGTCTATCGCACCGTCAAGCTGTTCGAGGATGCCGGCATCATCGAACGTCACGATTTCCGCGAGGGCCGCGCGCGCTACGAGCAGATGCCCGAGAGCCATCACGACCATCTGATCAATCTGCGCGACGGCAAGGTGATCGAATTCACCTCCGAGGAAATCGAGAAGCTGCAGGCCGAGATCGCGCGCAAGCTCGGCTACAAGCTGGTCGATCACCGCCTCGAGCTCTATTGCGTCCCGCTCGACGACGACAGCAAGCCGTAAACCGTAGCGTTTTCAAGCGAAGTGGGCACCGGTTCGCGTGAAGCAAACGCACCAACACAACATGAGCTTCGATCTCGTCATCTTCGATTGCGACGGCGTGCTTGTCGACAGCGAGGTGATCTCCTGTCGCGCACATGCCGACACGCTGACGCGGCACGGCTTTCCGATCACGCCCGATGGCGTGCTGAAGCGTTTCCTCGGCGTGTCCGACCGTGAGGCACGGCGGATCGTCGAAAGCGAGATCGGACGTGCGCTACCCGAGAGCTTCGAGGCCGAGGTCAAGCACGCAACGCTCAGTCTCTATGCCGACGATCTCAGCGCGATCGCGCATGTCGGCGAAGCGATATCGGCGCTGACCTTGCCGAAATGCGTGGCCTCCAGCGGCACGCCGGAGAAGATCCATCACGGCCTGACCTGCGCCGGGCTCTACGACCAGCTGGCGCCGCATATTTTCTCCGCCGCCCAGGTCAAGCGCGGCAAGCCGGCGCCCGATCTCTTCCTGTTCGCGGCCGCCCAGATGGGCGCCAGCCCGGCGCGCTGTATCGTGATCGAGGACAGCGTGGCCGGCGTCACCGGCGCCCGCGCGGCCGGGATGACCGTGCTCGGTTTTCACGGCGGCAGCCACTGCACGGCGGAACACGAGGACACGCTGCGCCAGGCCGGTGCGGCCATAACCTTCGCCGATATGCGCCAATTGCCCGATTTGATTGCCAAAGCCGGCCAAAAACACGGCTCGATCGCTGGATTTTCCCCGGTTTAGGCCTTATTTGAGCAACGGCGCCCTGATGGCGCCGTTTCCATTTCCGCACCCAGGGTTCCATGACGACGCCGCGCAAGCTGCACATCAAGTCCTATGGCTGCCAGATGAACGTCTACGATGCGCAGCGCATGGTGGACACGCTGGCCGGCGAAGGCTTTGTCGAGACAGCGAGCGCCGAAGACGCCGACCTCGTGATCCTCAACACCTGCCACATCCGCGAGAAGGCGTCGGAAAAGGTCTACTCCGAACTCGGGCGGCTGCGCGTCGCCAAAGACGAGGCTGCACGCCAGGGCCGCGAGATGAAGATCGCGGTCGCCGGCTGCGTCGCGCAGGCCGAAGGCGCCGAGATCATCCATCGCGCGCCGACCGTCGACATCGTGGTCGGGCCGCAGAGCTATCATCATCTGCCTGCGCTGCTGAAGCGTGCGAAAGAAAACGGCCGCGCGCTCGAAACCGAATTCCCGATCGAGGACAAGTTCGGCTTCCTGCCGCAACCGAAGCCGGATGCGATCCGCGCCCGCGGCATCTCCGCCTTCGTCACGGTGCAGGAAGGTTGCGACAAGTTCTGCACCTTCTGCGTGGTGCCTTATACGCGCGGCACGGAAGTCTCGCGTCCGGTCGCGAAGATCATGGACGACGTCAAGCAGCTCGCCGACAACGGCGTACGCGAATTCACGCTGATCGGACAGAACGTCAACGCCTATCACGGCGAAGGGCCCGACGGCCGCGTCTGGCCGCTCGGCAAATTGCTGCAGCGGCTCGCCGAGATTCCCGGCGTCATGCGGCTGCGCTATTCGACCAGCCATCCGCGCGACGTCGACGACGACCTGATCGCCGCACATCGCGATCTGCCCGAACTGATGCCGTTCGTGCACCTGCCGGTGCAGTCGGGGGCGGACCGGATCCTGGCCGCCATGAACCGGAAACATACCGCCGATGACTATCGGCGCGTCATCGACCGGTTCCGGGCCGCACGGCAAGACATTGCTTTTTCATCAGATTTCATCGTGGGCTTCCCCGGCGAGACCAGCGAAGAATTTTCCGCCACTCTCGCGCTTGTCACGCAAATCGGGTACGCTGCGGCGTATTCATTCAAGTATTCGCCTCGGCCAGGCACGCCGGCGGCGGAGATGCGGGAGACGGTGTCAGCAGCCGAGATGGACGAGCGCTTGGGGCGGCTTCAGGAATTGATCGATAGCCAGCAATCGGCCTTCAACCGGGCTGCGATCGGCACAACGGTCGACGTGCTGTTCGAGCGCGCCGCGCGCAACCCGGGCCAGATCGTCGGCCGGACCGCCTATCTGCAGCCCGCCCATGTGATGGCATCGCCTGACATCATCGGCCAGGTCCTCCCGGTGAGGATCGACAGCCTCGAGCGCTACAGCCTGATCGGCGAGCTCGCGACCCCATCCGCACCCGGCCTCATTTCGCAGACCATTGGAGCCTGAAATCCTTGCCCAAAAGCGCATCGGATTCGCCTTCGCTTGCTCCCAGCCGCAAACCTGACCGCGACATGCAAATGCCACCTGAGACCCGGCCCCCTGAAACTCAGGTCGTCATCGATTTCGACGACAACCGTGCCGCATCCGCGCTGGTCGGCCCCTACGGACAAAATCTGGCGCTGATCGAGCGGCGGCTCGGCGTCGTGGTCGATTCCCGCGGCAATCATCTCACCATCGCGGGCTCCCGCGACGGCTGCGATGCGGCACGGCGCGTGCTCGAGACGCTCTACGCGCAGGCCGTCGAAGGGCACGACCTCGATCAGGGCGAAGTCGAAGGCGCGATCCGCGCCGTGATCGCGCAGGGTTCGCTGTTCGAATTCGACAACAAGACCGCCAAGCCGACCTTTGAAACGATCAATCTGCGCAAGCGCCCGGTGCGCGCCCGCACCGCCGCTCAGGATTCCTACATCCGCGCGCTGAAGCGGCACGAGCTGGTGTTCGGCATCGGCCCGGCCGGCACCGGCAAGACCTGGCTCGCAGTCGCCCATGCAGCACAATTGTTCGAGCGCAAGGAAGTCGACCGCATCATCCTGACCCGGCCCGCGGTCGAGGCCGGCGAGCGGCTCGGCTTCCTGCCCGGCGACCTCAAGGAGAAGGTCGATCCGTATCTGCGCCCGATCTATGACGCGCTGTACGATCTGATGGATGCCCGCGTCGTCGAGCGCGCGCTGCAGGGCAACGAGATCGAGATCGCGCCGCTCGCCTTCATGCGCGGCCGCACCCTGACCAATGCCGCCATCATCCTCGACGAGGCGCAGAACACCACGACGATGCAGATGAAGATGTTTTTGACGCGTCTCGGCGAGAACAGCCGGATGATCGTCACCGGCGACCCGTCGCAGGTCGACCTGCCGCACGGCCAGGCTTCGGGGCTCACCGAAGCCGTCAAGCTGCTCGACGGCGTCGAAGGCATCGCGCAGGTGCATTTCAAGGCCGAGGACGTCATCCGCCACGAATTGGTGGCGCGCATTGTGGCCGCCTATGAGGGATTGCCGCAAAAGCCGGCAAACGCCAGATCTTGAGTCCAATAGCTTCGGCCGCGAGCCCGCGCGATGCGGGTTCCGGCCATAACGCAGATTTTGAAACCAACGTGTCTGCTTTTCCTGCAACCGAGGTTCTCGTCACCGCCGAATGCTGGCAGGCCGAGCCCGATGCCGACGCGGTGATTCACCGCGCCATCGAGGCTGCCGCTGCAATCGCCGACGCCGATGTCGCCGATGCCGAGCTTGCGGTGATGCTGACCGACGATGCCGGAATCCGTACCCTCAACGCCAACTGGCGCAGCATCGACAAGCCGACCAACGTGCTGTCGTTTCCGGCGCTGCAGCCGGAGGGCGCCGGCGGCGAAGGTGATGCCCCGCGCATGCTCGGCGATATCGCGATCGCCTATCAGACGACGCGGCGGGAAGCCGATGAAGAACAGAAACCGTTCGACCATCATTTGAGCCATCTCGCGGTGCATGGCTTCCTGCATCTGATCGGTTACGACCACGAGAACGATGACGATGCCGAGGATATGGAGGCACTCGAGCGCGAGATCCTCGCCTCCCTCGGCATCCCCGACCCCTATGCGGATCGGATCGCCTGACATGCCGGATTCCGACCCGACACATGACAATCCGCGCAACGTGAGCAACCTGCCTGCCGTCGTGCACGACGGCGAGGTGCAGCGCCCGGCGGCCGAAGGCTGGCTGGTGCGCGCGATCCGCACGCTGTTCGGCTGGAAGGCCGGTTCGGTACGCGACGATCTGCAGGTGGTGCTCGACGCCTCGACGCCCGACGATGTCGGCTTCTCGGCGATCGAGCGCACCATGCTGCGCAACATCCTGTCGCTGAACGAGCGGCGGATCGCCGACGTCATGATCCATCGCGCCGACATCGTCGCGGTCAAGCGCGATATCCCGCTCGGCGAATTGATGAGCCTGTTCGAGAGCGCCGCGCATTCGCGGCTCGTCGTCTACAACGAAACCCTCGACGACCCCGAGGGCATGGTGCACATCCGCGACCTGCTCGCCTTCATGACCGCGAAGGCGCGCGTCACCGACGCGACGAAGACGAAGCGCAAGAAGCCGTTCCCCGCCGGGCTCGATCTGCGCAGCGTCGATCTCGCGCTGCCGCTGGCCGACGCCCACATCATCCGCAAGCTGCTCTATATTCCGCCGTCGATGCGCGCGATCGACCTGCTCGCGCAGATGCAGGCCTCGCGCATCCATCTCGCGCTGGTGGTCGACGAATATGGCGGCACCGATGGACTGGTGTCGATCGAGGATATCGTCGAGCAGATCGTCGGCGAGATCGACGACGAGCATGATTCCGACGAGCCGCCGTCCATTGTCCGCCAGCCGGACAATTCCTTTATCGCCGACGCACGCGCCAGCCTCGACGATGTCCGTTCCGTGATCGGCGAAGACTTCGTCACCGGCGAGGCCGGCGAAGAGGTCGAGACGCTGGGCGGCTATCTGGTGTCGTTCGTCGGCCGCCTGCCGGTGCGCGGCGAGGTGATTTCGGGGCCCGGCAACTACGAGGTCGAGGTGCTCGACGCCGATCCGCGCCGGGTCAAGCGCGTGCGGATCACGACGCGCAAAGAACGGCCGGCACCGCGCAAGGAGCGCGAGCGGCGCCGCGAGCAGGCACCGGATTCCGGCAACCCGCAGGCGAATGACAACATGCCGCCGCCCGGCGAGGGAGCCGGTCCGCAGTGAGGCTCTCCGACAAGCTCCGATCGATCGGTCTCGCCGTCATCCTGACCTGGGGATGGAAGCGCGTCGTGCTCGCGCTCGCGGCGGGCGCCTTATCCTCGCTGGCGATGGCGCCGTTCAACGCCTGGCCGGTGCTGTTTCTGACGTTTTCCATCGCGGTCTGGCTGATCGATGGCAGCGCAGCGGGGCGCTGGCGCGGCGTACCCGCCGCAGCGCTGTCCGGCTTCTGGTTCGGCCTCGGCTATTTCGTGCCCGGATTGTACTGGATCGGTTACGCCTTCTTCGTCGATGCAGACACTTTCGCCTGGCTGACGCCGTTCGCGGTGCTCGGCTTGCCTGCCTATCTCGCATTGTTCACCGCCTTCGGCTTCGCGCTGGCACGGCTGATCTGGCCGCGCGATGCCTCGCGCGTGCTGGCGCTGGCGGTCAGCTTGACGATTTCGGAATGGCTGCGCGGCCATCTGCTCAGCGGCTTTCCGTGGAATGCGTTCGGCTACGCGCTGACCGAACCTCTGGCGCTGGCCCAGACCGCGTCGCTGATCGGGCTGTGGGGCATGACGTTCCTGGCCGTCGCGATCTTCGCAAGTCCGGCCGTGCTGATCGACGGCGCCTCGCGCGGCCGCAAGCCGTGGCGCGCGCCGGTGGCCGCGGTGCTGGTGCTCGCCGCGATGCTGGCGTTCGGTGCGGTGCGCCTCTCGCAACAGCCGACCAGCATGGTCAGCGGCGTCAAGCTGCGCATCATGCAGCCCGATCTGCAGCAGGACGCCAAGTTCAACTACTCCGCCAAGGCGGCGGTGATGCAGAAATATCTCACCCTGTCGGATCGTGCGTCGGGACCGCACTCCACCGGCGTGAGTGACTCCACCATCCTGATCTGGCCGGAATCCGCGTTTCCGTTCTTCCTGACCAAGGAAGCCGACGCGATGGCCCAGATCGCCGACCTGCTGCCGAAGGGAACCGTGCTGATCACAGGCTCAGTGCGCGCGCCCGATCTGCCGCCCGGCGTCCGCGTCACCCGCGCATATAATTCGATCTACGTCATCGACCACGACGGCAGCGTGCTTGCAGTCTACGACAAGCTGCACCTTGTCCCATTCGGAGAATATCTGCCGTTCCAGGACTGGATGGAGAAGCTCGGCTTCGTGCAGCTCACCAAGGTGCAGGGCGGCTTCATTCCCGGCACGATCCGCCGCACGCTCGATATTCCGAATGCGCCGCGCGCACTGCCCCTGATCTGCTACGAGGCGATCTTCCCCGGCAACGTCGTGAGCCGCGACGACCGTCCCGGCTGGATCATCAACGTCACCAATGACGGCTGGTTCGGAATCTCGACCGGTCCCTATCAGCATCTGCAGCAGGCCCGGCTGCGCTCGATCGAAGAAGGCTTGCCGATGGTGCGCGCCGCGAATACGGGCATCTCGGCCATCATCGACCCGCTCGGGCGGATTGTCGCCCAGCTCGGGCTCGGCATCGAGGGCGTGCTCGATGCCGGCCTGCCGACAGCCATCGCGCCGACGATCTATGCGCGTGTCGGCAACATCCCCGCCGCTGTGATTGTGTTAGTTGCCCTCGCAATCGTCTTGCGGAGGCGTTTTGTCAGGCGAAAGGCCTGACGGCGCTTATCGCCGGTTGTCACACGAACCCGAAAAAGTGTCGAAATTCACCTCAGCGTGATTCCACCTGTTGACAGATCGACCGTGCACTTCGCATTGTACGGGTCCACGCGAAATCACAAGCCAAGTCAGCCCCTTTGCGCAAATTGTCCGCATTTCGTCCCGATCCTCCTTGCAGGATTTGACGGCACCGGCGCCTGAGGCATACTCCACGTCCAACTTGCCTCACCCCCCGGGCGCGCAATCCCTTAGGAGAGTTGGAGATGTCCACCAAAGCGCCCAATCCTGTTGACAAATATGTCGGCAGCCGCGTCCGTATGCGACGCATCATGCTCGGCATGAGCCAGGAAAAACTGGGCGAGGCGTTAGGCCTGACGTTCCAGCAGGTGCAGAAATACGAGAAGGGCACCAACCGTGTCGGCGCCAGCCGGCTGCAGCAGATCTCCGAAATCCTGCAGGTGCCGGTCTCTTTCCTGTTCGACGGCGGCCCGAGCGGCGTCAAGACCGCGGACGGCTTCAGTGAAGGCTCCTCGCCGGCCTATGTGTCCGATTTTCTGGCAACCGCCGAAGGCCTGGCCCTGACCCGCGCGTTCACGCGGATCGCGGACGCCAAGCTCCGCCGCAGCATCGTCGAACTGGTCGAGCAGATCGCGGCGCGTGAGGCAGCCGAGCAGGTCTGATCCGGCCATATCCGTTTGAGCGATCGTCAAATCTGGAATATGTCATTCCGGCGTACGTTAAGGCGTGACGAGTTCCGATCGAACCTCGTCGCGCTCTAGCTCCTTGATCGAGCATGATCTTTCGGAAAGCCGCCTTCACACTTTTCCGGATTATGCTTTGGCGCGTGCGCTGAATGACAAAGCAAATTCACAGGCGACGACAACAGCATGTCCAGCAATCCGTTCGAAACCGCTGCTATCCTCGACGGCATTCGCCGTTGGGTCGAAATCGAATCTCCGACGGAGCGGCCGGATCAGGTCAACAAGCTGGCTGATCTCGTCGCATCCGAATATCGCGACCTGCCGGCCACCGTCGACCGCGTTGCGGGACGCGACGGCTGCGGCGATCACCTGATGACGCGCTCGTCCTGGGGGCAGGACGCGCCGGGCATTCTGGTGTTGAGCCATCTCGACACAGTTCATCCGATGGGATTCATCGAACGGTTACCATTCAAGATCGAAGGCGACAGCGCGTTCGGCCCGGGCATCTACGACATGAAGGGCGGCGCCTATCTCGCCTATCACGCATTCCGGCAGGTCTGCGCCGACGACGCGCGCCCGCCGCTCGGCATCACCCAGCTCTACGTCTCGGACGAGGAAATCGGCAGCCCGACCTCGCGGGCGCTGATCGAGGCCGAGGGCCGCAAGGCCAAATACGTGCTGGTGACCGAGCCGGCGCGCGACGGCGGCAAGATCGTCACCGGCCGCAAGGGCGTCGCGCGCTTCGACGTGAACATCAAGGGCGCACCGGCACATGCCGGCACGCGCCCCGAGGACGGCCGCAGCGCGATCCGGGAACTCGGCCATGTGATCCAGACGCTGGAAGGGATGAACGACCTCAAGCGCGGCATCAGCGTCAATGTCGGCGTCGTGCGCGGCGGCACCAAGCCGAACGTGATCGCGGAGGAGGCCTACGCCGAGGTTGATTTGCGCGTGCCAAGCATCGCCGACGCCGACGAACTGGTGCCGAAGATTCTCGGCATCACCTCGCGCACCGAGGGCGTCAGCGTGAAAGTCACCGGCGAGCTGAACCGGCCGCCCTATGAAAAGAGCAACGCCGGCGCCGCGCTGTTCGAGCACGCCAGGGAGCTCGCCACCGAGCTCGGCTTCGATCTGCACGATGTCTTCACCGGCGGCGGCTCCGACGGCAATTTCACCGCGCCGCATACCGCAACGCTCGACGGGCTCGGCGTCGACGGCAAGGGCGCGCATACCCATTACGAACAGCTCTACGTCTCCTCGCTCGAGCCGCGCGCGCGGCTGCTGTACCGGCTCTATCAGACGCTGCGATGATTGCCGCACCAAGCAACGTCAGCGATCGCGATCCTCCCGACGACGACCCAACAGCGCATTCGCGCGGGTCGTTCTTCGGGCGACGCAAGGGCCACAAGCTGCGACCGCATCAGGCCGACCTGATCGACAATCTGCTGCCGCATCTTTCGCTCGACATCTCGGCACCCGCGCCCGAAAAGCTCACCGAGTTGTTCGATGACGGCATCGAACATGTCCGACTCGAAATCGGCTTCGGCGGCGGCGAGCATCTGATCGCCGAAGCGCAGGCACATCCGGACACGGGCTTCATCGGCTGCGAGCCCTACGTCAACGGCATGGCGAAGATCCTGACCCAGATCGAAGCGCGCAATGTCGGCAATATCAGACTGTTCGCCGGCGATGCCGCCGAGCTGCTGGCCTGGGCGCCATCGCGATCGCTCGCGCGCGTCGACCTGATCCATCCCGATCCGTGGCCGAAGCGGCGGCACTGGAAACGGCGCTTCGTGCAGGACGCGACGGTCGCCGCGATGGCGCGGATCCTCGCGCCCGGCGGCGAATTCCGCTTCGTCAGCGACATCGACGACTACTGCGCCTGGACGCTCGCGCATCTGATGCGCGCGCCCGACTTTGCCTGGCTCGCCGAACGCGCAACCGACTGGCAATTGCCGTGGGCCGACTACACTATAACGCGCTACGGCGCCAAGGCCGAGCGCGAAGGGCGCAAGGCGGCGTATTTGAGATTCACGCGCGCAGGCTGACCTCCGTCATTCCGGGGCGTGCGCAGCACG
>DASVOL010000008.1:0-6060 GCA_036383375.1 Bradyrhizobium sp.
ATCGCCCGCGACATCGCCGACTTCGAGCGCATCCACAAGCAGCACCTGTCGCGGATGCCCGGCGTCGCCCGCATCCATTCCAGCTTCGCGATGCGCGAGGTGGTTCGCCGCACCATTCCGGAAACCGCGCTGCGCGGCTAAACGCGCGCTAGACCGTCACGATGGATGGCGGCTCGCGCGCGGCCACATCCGCGCCGGCGTCTCGTCCTTCTTGACGACGACATGCCAGAGCGTCGCGGCGATGTGCAGCACGACCACAGCATAGACGAACCAGGCAAGCAGGCCATGCGCGAGTGCGCCGGCCTCCGCGACCGCCTTGTTGTCGGCGAACAGGCGCGGCCAGCTGAAGGTCCAGAAATAGCGCAGCGAATAGCCGCCGGCCGACGAGAACATGTATCCGGTCACCGGCATCACGAACAGGATGGCGTAGAGTGCCCAGTGATTGAGCCGTGCCGCGACCTTCACCAGCGGCGAGAACGAGCCCGGCTCCGGCGGCGGCGTGGTCACGGCCCGCACCATCAGCCGCAGGATCGCCAACAAGAACAGGGTGACGCCGAGCGACTTGTGCACCTCGAGCAGCTCGCGCCGCGGCGACGTCCCCGCCGGCTGCAGCCCGCAATAGAGCCCGATCAGCATCGCCGCGATGAACAGCACCGCCGTCGCCCAGTGAATCCGGCGGAGTAGCGGATCGTAGCTGGCCGTCATCTCCGTCGTCACAAAGCGCCTTGGCTGGAAGCCGCCCGTGCGGGTTCGGCCGAAAAAGGAAGGCCGTTCCATAGATGATGGCGCGGCGCCTGCCTACCGGGGCGGGCGCCAACCTCGATCACGATCGCGAAGTCTGGAGGGCCGATGCGCCCCTCGTCATTCCGGGCTCGCGCTTCGCGCGCCCCCGAATAAGGAACGAAGGGTCCGCGCAGCTACGCGCTCGCTGTCACAAACGCCGCGCTGTCACAAACCGCGCCCGCTGTCACAATCGGAGCCGCCCGGCCCCGCGCCACACGCATTTTTTAGTCGTGATTCGCCGCCTTCTATGACAGAATTACTACAATTCAATATCAGTTCGGTTACACGCGGAGCGGTGAATGAGCATGGAGTGGCGGGCGCGGCCGGTTTCGCTGGCGTGGTCGAATCCAGTGGTCCGGTGGTGGGGCTTCCTGAGCCTCGTCAGCGCCGCCAACATCGCGATCTGGTTCGCGCTTTACCGCCAGTTCCATGAGCAGTCGAACGGCAGCCTCAGCAACACGTCCGGCATCGGCCTGATGCTGCTGCTCTGCGCAGCTTACGTGTTCGGCTGCGCGTTCCGCTCGGTGCTGCCGCGCGCCGACGTCCAACGCATCTGCCTGTTCGACACCTGGCTGTCGAGCGTCGTGGTCGGCCGCACCGTCGCTACCGTCGCCGAGGTCTGCTTCGCCGCGCAATGGGCGATCATCCTGTATCAACTCGGCACCATGACCGGCGCCGAGACCACCATCAACATCGCCTGGATCATCGTGCCGCTGATCGTGATCGCGGAATGCTTCTCCTGGTATGCGGTGCTGACCACTCATTATCTCTGCAACGCGATCGAGAACTCGATCTGGGCCGTGGTGTTCTTCCTGGTCGGGATCGCGCTGTGCCGGCTGCTGCCCGAGTTTCACGGCCCGGTGCGCTGGGCCTTCATCGTCGCGATCGTCGGCATCGCCGCCTTCCTCGCCTTCCTGATGACCGTCGACGTTCCGATGTATCTGAACCGCTGGCGCGCTAACCTCGCCGCCGGCGGCACGTTGCTGCATCCACTCGAGGGCCTGCGCGACGTCAGCCGGCGCTGGGTCGTGACCCACGACATCGCCGAATGGCGCGAGGAGATCGCCTGGATGTCGCTGTATTTCAGCATGGCGGTGTGGTCGAGCCTTGCGCTCTGCGTCGGCTACTCGCTCGAGGACCAGCTGCCGCGCTACCGCACCGAGCCCGCGATCGTCGCGACGACGCCGGCGATCGAAAGCGCGACACCGTCGATCGTCAGCACGACGCCGACAGCGCAGCACACCGCAACGATCGACGCGGCGGCGCCGTCACGGAATTGACCGGCGGCGCCGTGCGCGGCTTGTGGCCGTCAGCGCTTTCGGAGTAAAGGCTGGATCATCCCTGCTCATCGATCCGCGCGTTCCATGCCCCGCATCACCATCATCGAAACCGGGCTCGTCGGTCCGCAATTCCGCGAGCGCCACGGCAGCTATCCGCAGATGTTCCAGCGGATGGTGGCCGCTGCCGATCCATCCGTTGCCTGCGACGTCGTGAGCGTCGCCAACGGCGAGGCGCTTCCGGATCCCACCACATTGGATGCGATCCTGATCACGGGATCAGCGGCCGGCGTCTATGACGATGTCGCCTGGATCGCGCCGCTCGAAGCCTTCGTGCGTGCCGCCCACGACAAGCGCGTTCCGATGGTCGGCGTCTGCTTCGGCCATCAGCTGATCGCGCAGGCGCTCGGCGGCACCGTGTGCAAGTCAGAGAAGGGCTGGGGCATCGGTCGCCACGTCTATCTGATAGCGCCGGACAACGGGCTGCTCGCGGGCGAGACGATCGCGGCGGCCGCCTCGCATCAGGACCAGGTGATCACCCCGCCCGCCTCCGCGCGCACCATCATGGCGTCCGAGTTCACCCCGCATGCCGGGCTGCTCTATGCCAACGGCACCACGCTGTCGGTGCAGCCGCATCCGGAATTCACCGCCGACTACGCCGATGCGCTGTGCGACCTGCGCCGCGGCCTCGCGCCTGATGCCGTGGTCGACACCGCCAAGGCATCGCTCACCGAGCCGCTCGACCACGCCACACTCGGCGGCGTGGTCACGCGCTTTCTCACCGGCCGCGCGTCTGTGTGAGACCACGCCTCAGGTCATGCTGCCCGGCATGAAGCAGCGCACCCGCGGATGGCCGTCGATATAGTGCTTCCACACCATGGTCCGCCCGACCTTGTTCGGCTCGGTGATCAAGGCTTCGTCCGGCACCACGACCCATTCGTCGTCGATGTGCACGCGATAATGGCCGTGATCCGATTCCCAGTCCGGATCGGCGACCACGGATCCGTCGGCGTCGGAACAGCATTGTCCGTAACCGCTGTGCAGGCTTTCAAACCAGGGCTTCAGAGGTGAGTTGGCGTAGCGGCCGTCGTCGCGCGCCAGGGTTGGCGATGTCAACCACATCGTCCCAAGCAGCAGTGCCGCACGCGTGATGGCGTGCATGGTGTCGTCTCCGCAAGTGCCGATCCAGCTGCGGGCGCGCATCACTTGCTGTTCGCCGGGCGACATTGCCTTTGCGGCGAAACACGACGAATCGGCGCCCCAGCACCTTGCATTGAAGTATGCAAGAGCGACGCCAGACTGCATTCCGGGAGACTACGGCCGACGAAAGTATGGGAGCGCGGACCGCCGCATGCCGCGCACGGCAGGTCGCCTTCTCATGCGCGCGATTGGCTTCGGCGCAGCTCGGTCAGCGGATCGCCGCAGCGACCTCGGGGACCAGCGGCGGCGCACTTCGCGACGCCGCCTGCAGCGCGCATTCGACGAAGCGGCGCGGCAAGAGCGAGGCGTTCGAGCG
Organism: Bradyrhizobium sp.; assembly: GCA_036383375.1. GTDB lineage: Bacteria > Pseudomonadota > Alphaproteobacteria > Rhizobiales > Xanthobacteraceae > Bradyrhizobium. The sequence goes on from DASVOL010000008.1 coordinate 3,577, forward strand.
CATCGCCACCAGCATGCGGCTCTCCGCATCCGGCGTGTCCAGCGCTTTGGCGACAACATTCATGACGCCGGCCTGCTGGTAACACGACGGCAGGATCGAAAGCCCGATCCCGGCCGCCACGAGGCTGAGCACCGTGCGCAATTCATGAGCTTCCTGCGCAATCCGCGGCGCAAAGCCGGCGCGCCGGCAGAGCATCGCCGCCTGGTCGCCGACACCGCAGCCGCTCTCCGCCATGCCGACGAATTCGTGCTCGGCAAGGTCGGCAACGCTGAGCTTGCCGGGCGCTGTGGCGAGCGGATGATCGATCGGCAGGAACACCATCAAACGGTCGCGCCAGACGACATGAACCTGCAGGTCGGCCGCGGGCCGGAAATCCAGCGGCGGCCGCATGATCGCGACGTCGAGCTCGGCGTCGGCGAGCGCCTGCAGCTGCTTTGCCGTCGACATGTGCCGAAGCTCGATCTTCACCCGCGGATAGCTGCCGCGGAAGCTGCGGAACAGTTCGGCGAACATCTCGAGCATCGGAACCGAGTCGGTAAAGCCGACACGGACCGCGCCGGCCTCGCCGCGCGCGGCGCGGCGCACGGTCTCCGACGCAAGGTCGAGCTCGCTGACGGCACGCCGTGCGTGCTCCAGCAGCAACTGGCCGGCCTGGGTGAGTTCGACCGCACGCCGCGTCCGCGACAACAGCTGGGTGCCGAGCTCCTCTTCCATCGCCTTGATCTGCGTGCTCAGCGGCGGCTGGCTGACATGCAGCCGCTTGGCGGCGCGGCTGAAGCTGAGCTCTTCGGCCACCGCGATGAAGTAGCGAAGCTGCCTGTAATCCATCGCTTATTCCGTTTCCCTATAAGTGACGGGTCAAAGCGGTATTTGACCTCCCACCGCCGTTTCCCGATCTTGGCGGCAAAACGCCGATGCTCCAAGGGGCAACACGCGCAGCCGGTCAGCCATGCGAAATCGCCGCGAATAACAGGCGCTCCGCCCGGTTCGGATCACAAGCGCGATAACAAGAAGCAAGGGAGGATTCCAATGGGCCAAGCGTCCGTCAGCGAGCTCGAACAGCAAACCATCCGCCGGGTCTATTGGCGGCTGATCCCGATCCTCTTCGTCATGATGTTCTTCAACTATCTCGACCGCATCAATCTCGGCTATGCGGGGCTAACGATGAATAAGGACCTCGGCCTCAGCCCCGCGATCTTCGGCTTTGCCGCCAGCATCTTCTTCCTTGGCTACATGGTGCTCGAGGTGCCGAGCAATTTGATGCTGCACTGGCTCGGGGCGCGGATCTGGCTGGCGCGGATCCTGATCACCTGGGGCCTCGTCGCCACGCTGACCGCCTTTGTCTGGAATCCGCTCAGCCTCTACGTGATGCGGTTCGGCCTCGGCGTCGCGGAAGCCGGCTTCATGCCCGGCGTGGTGCTGTATTTGACCTATTGGTTCCCCGCACGCTATCGCGCCCGCGCGGTGGCCGGCTACATCATCGCCGGCTCGTTCTCGGCCGTGCTCGGCGGGCCGATCTCGACCAGCATCATGACCTTCCTCGACGGCGCGTCCGGCCTGCATGGCTGGCAATGGATGTTCATCGCCGAGGGCGTACCGACCATTCTGCTTGGCCTGTTCACGCTCTATTATCTGACCGACCGTCCCGCCAAGGCGAACTGGCTGACGAAAGAGCAAGCCGCCTGGCTGGAGGGCGAGCTCGCCACGGAACGGGCCGAGATCGAACAGCAGGGGCAGCACAGGTTGATCGAATGCGTCCTCGATATCAGGGTCTGGCTGCTGGCGGCGCTGTTCGGCTGCGCGCTGGTCGGCATCTACGGCCTGCTGCTGTGGCTGCCGCAGATCATCAAGGGCATGGGCAATCTCAGCAACATCGAGGTCGGCTTCCTGTCGGCGATTCCGCCGCTGCTCGGCGTCGTCGGCACCATCGTGGTCAGTCGCAGCTCGGACAAGACCGGCGATCGCAAGTTTCACCTTGCGGCCGTCTATCTGCTCGCTGCCGTCGCCATGCTCGGCAGCGCCTATGTCGCGAGCCCGGTCCTGGCCTTCGTGTTCCTCTGTATCGTCGGCTTCAGCCTGAACGCCGGCAATCCCCTGTTCTGGAGCATCAACGCCTCGCTGCTGACCGGCGCTGCCGGCGCCGCCGCGATCGCCATGGTCAACACGCTGGCGCAGTTCGGCGGGCTGATTGGCCCCTGGTGCATCGGCCTGATCAAGGACTCCACCGGAAGCTTCTCCTGGGCGCTGGTCGGCATCGCCGGCTTCCTATTCGTCGCATCTGCCATCGCCGCCACCATGCGCGTCAAACCGCGCGGAACGGAATTGACGGGCGCGATCCCGTCCTCCGTCGCACACTGAAAAACCTACCAAGGACGCAACCATGATCATCGACTGTCACGGCCATTACACCACCGAGCCGGCCAAACTGCAGATCTTCCGCGACAAGCAGCTCGCCGGCCTCGCCGATAAATCGCGCCGGCCGCT
>DASVOL010000009.1:0-7826 GCA_036383375.1 Bradyrhizobium sp.
CGGCGTCAAGCCGGATTTCAAGACCTCCAATGTCGTCATGACGTCGGAGATGCTGACCAAGGTCGATCAGGTCTCGATCGGGCGGGGCGCGACGCTGGCCCAGCGTTGCGCGATCTGCCACGGACCGCAGGGCGTCAGCGATGCCCATTCGCCCAACCTCGCCGGGCAGTTTGCCGCGGTGACGTACAAGGAGCTCAACGACTTCAAGTCCGGCGCGCGGGTCAGCGTGGTGATGAGCCCGTTCGCGGCAGCGATGAGCGATCAGGATATGAAGGACGTTGCGGCCTATTACGCCTATCTGCCGCGGGTGCCTTCGAACAACCTGGATACCGGGCGTCCCGCGCCGGCAGTCGTGGTGACGGGGGCCCCGATGCGCAACATCCCGCCTTGCGGCTCCTGCCATGGCGATATCGACAACAAGGCGGGAAGCCCCTGGCTCGGCGGCCAGTCGGCGGTCTACATCAAGGCGCAGCTCGAGGCCTTTGCATCCGGGGCCCGCCGCAACGACATCAGCCAGCAGATGCGCAACATCGCCCGCCGGATGACCGCCGAGGAGATCGACCAGGTTGCGCACTACTACGAGGCCCAGCCCTGAGCCGGAAGTCTTAACGTGCCGTTAACCATAATTACGGCAAGTTGAACGGACATGGGCGCCGATTGCCGGCGCCGGGCAAGGCACCCGATAGATGGCGGTCGACCTCTTCAATGCGACGGCTTCGGCAGGTGTCGATGCTTCGCGCCTGAAGGTCGCCGGTTCGATCAAGCAGGCGGCCGCGACCACCGGCACGAGCTTCGAATATCTGCTCACCACCGCGAAGATGGAATCCAATTTCAATCCGCGGGCGGGTGCCACGACCTCGTCGGCGCATGGACTTTATCAATTCATCGACCAGACCTGGCTCGGCACCGTCAAGGAAGCCGGAAGCCAGCTCGGCTACGGCCAGTATGCCGACGCCATCACCAAGAATTCCGACGGCAGCTATTCGGTAAGCGATCCCACCGCGCGGAGCGCGGTCATGAAGCTGCGCGACGATCCCGATGCGGCGTCCTCGATGGCGGCGGTGTTGACGCAATCCAACAGCTTCAAGCTCACCGGCACGCTCGGCCGTCGTCCGACCGATGCCGAGCTGTATATGGCGCATTTCATGGGCGTCGGCGGCGCCGGCAAGCTGATCTCGAGCGCCGAGGACAGTCCGAGTGCCAATGCGGCTGCGATGTTTCCGAAGGCGGCGGCCGCCAACCAGTCGATCTTCTACGACAAGTCGGGCAGTGCGCGCAGCGTCAGCCAGGTCTATTCGGTGTTGACCACACGCTACGCGGCGGCTGCGAATTCAAGCGACACGCGGACGGCCTTTGCGGCAGCGGGCGGCGGCACCATGAGCCCCAATGCGATCGCAAGCGCTGCGCCGGCGCAACCGCTGACCATGGACACCGCGTCCTATCTTTCGACCTTCCCGAATGTCCGCGCGGCCTCATCAGCCGGTGCGACCTCGACCGTCGCATCGGCGCAGCCGGCGCCGGCCTTCCGCTCGCTCTACCAGGGCGGCGACCGTTCCGAGCCGATCTCGCCCGCGGTGCAGGAGCTCTGGGGGAATTCCGGCTCGCTGACCGCATCGGCAACGCCGAAGGTCCGCGCGCCCGGGCGGCTTGATCTGTTCAGCGATCCCAACGGCACCTACAGCAGCAGCTAGCGTCGTCTTGCTGCACGCGCGAAGCCCTGCGCCGTAGCCGTCTTAACGAAACGTCAATAATCCCAAACGTTTATGGTGAACCCTTTGTTAAGCGTCATGGTTTATTTTTCCTTGTAGTGGCGTCGTATGTCGATGCCGTCTCGTTGCGTAAGCCGGCAGGACCATGATCGTTCGGCAGTTCATTAGTTGGATTAGGACCGCTCCAGCAGGCGAGCGGGCAGAGGCGACACGGGCGTTGGCCCGCGCCTGGCTCATTTCGGATCTCACCGAGGACGACCGCATCGCAGCCGAGGGCGCGCTGCTGATGCTGCTCGATGACCCGTCGCCGCTGGTGCGACAGGCGATGGCCGAGGTGTTTGCATACAGCGCGGAGGCGCCGGCTACGATCGTGCAGGCGCTGTCGGCCGACCAGCCGGCGATCGCGCTGCCGGTGCTGGAGCATTCACCGCTCTTGATCGATGCCGACCTGGTCGACATCGTCGCGACCGGCTCCGACGAGATGCAGTGCGCGATCGCGCGCCGCGTCAATCTGCCGGCCTCGGTCGCAGCGGCGATTGCCGAAGTCGGCTCGGCGGCGGCCGCGCTCGAGCTGATCGAGAATCCCTACGCCGGGTTTGCGCCGTTCTCCTGGGACCGCATCGTCGAGCGCCACGGCCATCTCGCTGCGATCCGGGAATCAATGCTGCAGCTGGAAGACCTGCCGTCGGCGACGCGGCTGGCGCTGGTCGCAAAGCTCTCCGACACGCTGGCGCAGTTCGTCGTCGCGCGAAACTGGCTCGGCGCCGACCGCGCCGACCGCATCGCGGGCGAGGCGAAGGAGCGCTCCACGGTGAACATCGCCGCGCGTGCCTTCGGCGACGACATGCAGAACCTGATTACGCATCTGCGCGCCACCGGACAACTTACCGCCGGGTTGATCCTGCGCGCGCTGCTGTCGGGCAATCTCGATCTGTTCGGCGCCGCGCTCGCCGAACTGTCCGGACTGCCCTATGGCCGGGTTTCCGCGCTGTTGAACGACCGCGGCGGCAACGGCCTGCAGGCATTGCTGCGGCGCGCCGGCCTGCCGGAATCCACCTACGCGGCGTTCCGCGTCGCACTCGAGGCCAGCCACGAGGTCGGCTACGTCGACAGCGGCGACGGAGCGGCGCGGCTGCATCGCCGCATGGTCGAGCGCGTGCTGACCCATTGCGAGACCGATCATTCGGCCGCCGAGCCGCTGCTGATCCTGCTGCGCCGCTTCGCGACGGAATCGGCGCGCGAGGATGCGCGCATGTTCTGCGAGGAGCTCGCCGCGGAAGACGCGGTCGCGGTGCTGCCCTACGACGACGATCTGATCGCGGCCTGAAGGCCGCGTTTCCCGAGATTGACGATAGTTGAAGCCGTGGCCGCCGCCGCGGCGTGCTGTTATTCGCCCGGCACAATGCTCGGCGCGAGGATGGCCTCGAGATGCTCGGGGCGGTCGCGGTTGGCGTGGGTCAGGAATTCATCGGCGATGCCGCGGAGCTGCTTGCTCAGCACGCCGGCCACGACCGCGGTATCGAGCTTGGTGCGGTTCCGTACGATCGCCTGCACGGCATTGATGTGGTGGGCAATCAGCTGCTGCGGCACCGTGGCGAGGTCAGGCGCGTGCTCGATGATGCGGCACAGGCTTTCGGCCGCCGCCGCCGCCGAGGGATAGCCGAATGTCGCGGCATCGCCCTTGATGTCGTGCGCGGCGCGGAACAGCTCCTCGCGCGTCTTGTCGTTGAAGCCCTCGCGTTGCACGGTGGCGTGCGCGGCGGAGAGGCGGTCGGCCTCGATCGTCATCCATTCCTTGAACTCGCCCGACAGCCCGGCGAGCGCCTTTTCGGCGCGGCCCACGGGATCGTCGAGATCGCTCTCGGGGACGCGCAGCAGCACCTTGCGCAGCGGATTCGGCTGCGTGATGACATGGTGCGTGCCGAAGCTCTTGACCTCGATGGTGCCCGGTTTGTCCTTGGTGTCCTTGGCCATGACGGTTCCTAAATGGCGGAGCGCGCCTTCTCGAGCAGCGACGGCTGCTGCAGGATTTCGACCTCGCCGCTGCCGCGGCGTTCGGGGCCGATATAGGTGTTGGTGGTGTTGCGGCGGCGGTCGGGGCCGAAATAGGTCTTGGTCTTGATGAACGGCCGCGGATTGGCGACCACGTTCATGATGCGCTGGTAGAGGCCCTTGGCCGAGATCGGCTTGGCCAGGAATTCGGTGACGCCGGCATCGCGCGCCACCGTGACGCGGCGCTTCTCGGAATGCCCGGTCAGCATGATGATCGGCGCGTAGGGATTGCCCTTGGATTCCGGCTGCCGGATCATCTGCGCGAGCTCGAGCCCGTCGAAGATCGGCATCGACCAGTCGGTGATGACGATGTCGGGCACATAGTGGGTGTACATCTCGAGCGCGGTGGCGCCGTCTTCGGCCTCATACACCTCGCGCGCGCCGAACGAATGCAGCAGCGTGCGCAGGATGCGGCGCATGTGCGGATTGTCGTCGCAAATCAAAAATCGCAGCTTGTTGAAGTCGATGCGATACATGGTCCGGTCCCGATGGGGCATACCGGGCCAATGCGGTATTACCCAGCGTTAACCATATCCCGCCCGGGGTTAATGATTGGTTGCCGGGCAAGGGGACAAGGGAAGGCGCGCCGTCAGTAGCCGAACTGCTCGCGCAGGATGCGTTCTTCGAGCGAGTGGCCGGGATCGAACAGCATCCGCATCGCGATCGTCTTGTCGGAGAGCACCTCGACCCGGCGGACGTCGCGAACCTCGTCATGGTCGGCGACCGCGGCGACCGGGCGCTTCTCATCCTCGATCACTTCGATCACCACGAAGGCGGAATTCGGCAGCAGCGCGCCGCGCCAGCGCCGCGGCCGGAACGCGCTGATCGGGGTCAGCGCCAGCAGCGCCGCGTTGATCGGCAGGATCGGCCCCTGGGCGGAGAGATTGTAGGCGGTCGATCCAGCCGGCGTCGCCACCAGGATGCCGTCGGCCATCAGCTCGGGCATCCGCTCATGCTCGTCGATCAGGATGCGCAGCTTGGCGACCTGGTAGGTCTGCCGGAACAGCGCGACCTCGTTGATGGCGTGATGCAGATGCACCGCGCCGTGGACGTCGGTCGCGCGCATCAGGAGCGGATTGATCAGCGACTCCCGCGAGGCCGCAAGCCGCGTGCGCAGATCGTGCGTGGAATATTCGTTCATCAGGAAGCCGACGGTGCCGCGATGCATGCCGTAGATCGGCTTGCCGCTGCGCATGTTGGCGTGCAGCGTCTGCAGCATCAATCCGTCGCCGCCGAGCGCAACCACGACGTCGGCATCGGCGGCCGAATGGTTGCCGTACATCGCGGTCAACTGCTCGAGCGCGGTCTGCGCTTCCGAGCTCGCGCTGGCGACGAAGGCGATCTTGTCATACCGCTTGGGGCTAGCCATCGCTCACGAACTCGTTTGGCCCGGAATACGCCGCGCTCGTCTATACATCCCGGGCGACCTTGTCGAGATGGTCCGGGAACGGACCACATGCCATACCGGTGTCGCCAAGCTACCGCAGTTTCAAGGTGGAATGCGTAAACGGCGGCCCAGGGAGTGAACAGCATGGCTAACAGTTTTGCGACAGGGCTCACCGCCGCGTTGCTGGTGGCCTGCCTCGCAACCGCGGTGAGGGCCGAGGACGAGGCTCCGCAGCCATCGCCGTCGCCGAGCGCGCAGGCGCCAAGCACCCAGAATCCGAGCAGCCAGAACCCAAGCGGCCAGAAGGGGCGGGCAGGACGCGGCGAGACGGGCGCCGGCGCCAATGCGCCGGCCAATGCATCGACCGCCGAGCAGCATCGCCTGCCGCCGGATTCCACCACAAAGCAATTGGTGGCGCTGCCCGGCCGCACGCTGAACTTCAGCGCGACCGCGGGCTCGATCCGCGTGTTCGACGACAAGGGCGAGCCGCTCGCCGACATCGCCTACACTTCCTATCAGCTCGACGGCGCCGAGAAGGCGAGCCGCCCGGTGACGTTCCTGTTCAATGGCGGTCCGGGCTCCGCGTCGGCCTGGCTGCAATTCGGCAATGTCGGGCCGTGGCGACTGCCGTTCGACGGCGCGGTGGCGTCGGCCTCGCCGGAGCTGCAGCCGAATGCCGACACCTGGCTCGATTTCACCGATCTTGTCTTCATCGATCCGGTCGGCACCGGCTACAGCCGTTTCGTCACGACGTCCGAGGATGCGCGCAAGCGCTTCTTCACCGTCGATGGCGATGCCAATTCGGTCGCGCTGGTGATCCGCCGCTGGCTTGAGAAATACGACCGGCTGACTTCGCCGAAATACGTCGCCGGCGAAAGCTATGGCGGCATTCGCGGACCCAAGGTGGTGCGCAACCTGCAAATGCAGCAGGGCGTCGGCGTGCGCGGCCTGATCCTGATCTCGCCCGTGCTGGATTTCCGCGACTATACCGGCTCCAGCATCCTGCAATATGTCGCGAGCCTGCCGACCATGACGGCTGTCGCGCGACAGGCGAAGGGGCCGGTGACGCGCGAGGATCTTGCCGACGTCGAGAACTACGCGCGCGGCGACTTCCTGCTCGATCTCGTCAAGGGGCAGGCCGATACAGAGGCCACCGCGCGGCTCGCCGACAAGGTCGCAAGCCTGACCGGTATCGATCCGGCGGTGAGCCGCAGGCTCGCCGGCCGCTTCGACATCGGCGAATTTCGCCGCGAGTTCGATCGCAAGAACGGCAAGGTGACCGGCCGCTACGATGCCTCGATCGAAGGCTTCGATCCCTATCCGGACTCCAGCTCCTTCCGCTTCAACGATCCGTCCGGCGATCCCTTGATGGCGCCGCTGACCAGCGCCGCCGTCGATCTCACCACACGCAGGTTGAACTGGCGGCCGGATGGTTCGTATCACCTGCTCAGCGAGAGCGTGAACAAGGGCTGGGAGTTCGGCCACGGCATCAGCCCGCCGGAATCGGTGACGCAGCTGCGCCAGATGCTGGCGCTCGACCCCAAGCTGAAGCTCCTGATCGGTCACGGCCTGTTCGATCTCGCGACGCCGTACTTCGCCTCGAAGATCATCCTCGACCAGCTGCCGGCCTTCGCGGGTCCGAGCCGCACCAGGCTCGCGGTCTATCCCGGCGGCCACATGTTCTACTCCCGCGACGGCTCGCGCCAGGCATTCCGCAAGGAGGTCGAGGCGCTGATCAAGTGAGGGGTGGCGTGGCGGCATAGATACGCCGCCGGCGCCACGCCCACAGCCGTCGTCCCTGCGAAAGCAGGGACCCATACGCCGCGGCGGATGTTGTAGGTGGGACTCGTCGTTCCAGCGTCGCACGTTGATTGGCATTGGTGGTTATGGGTCCTGGCTTTCGCAGGGACGACAGTGAGTCTGTTGCGCCGCCGGCTGCAAACATTTCTCGCCGTCCTGGCGAAAGCCAGGACCCATAACCACCGAATCCGCTGATGAACGAGATCGCTGCCCCAGCGTCGCGCAACAATTGCCGTTTGGGGTAATGGGTCTTGGCTTTCGCCAGGACGACATCGAGCAGGTGGCGCGGTCTCGGGCAAGTTCGGTGTCTCTGCACACGAACCGGTGTCCACTTCACTCGAAAACGCTCTAGCCCTCGCGCCGGAACTAGCCGAGCTCGTGCAACAATGCAGCCCCGGTCCGCAGGCCGCTGTAGAAGCAGTCCAGCGTCATGTTCTCGTTCGGCGCATGGTTGGCTTCGTCCGGATTGGCATAGGGCGTGACGAAGGCAGGGATGCCCAAGAGCTTGGTGAAGACATAGTTGGGCAGACTGCCGAAGCCGGCCGGTATCAGCAGCGGCTCGCGGCCGTGGGCGGCAACGAAGGCGCGGCGCAGCGGCGCGGTGTAGGGCGAGGCGATTGGCGTCTTCGAGGGCTGCATCCCCATGTCTGCGGCGACGAACTCGACCTCGGGCGCGTGCTTTGCGACGTGAGAGCGGACCTTGCGCAGGATGTCCTCGGCGTCCTGCGCCTCGACGAGGCGGATGTCGCATTTGACGAAGGCCTCGTTCGGCAGCACCGTTTTGGTGCCGGGGCCGCCATAGCCGCCGTGGAAGCCGTTGATGGTCAGCGTCGGCTGGAAGCAGAGACGGTCGTAGAACGGCCGGTCCGCAGGCGCGT
>DASVOL010000010.1:0-2636 GCA_036383375.1 Bradyrhizobium sp.
ATGATGCAGGGCGAGAAGGTCGCGACCGATCTGCGCGAGGCGCAGGAGGCGATCGGCGGCTCGCATTCGCCGGTGTCGGCCCTGTCGGCCGCGGTACGGCGGCTGGAGCGGCGTGCCGCCAATGCGCCCGGCCTGATCGAGCCGGCGGTGAAGGCGATCGATATCGCGATCAACGCGCTGGAAGAGGCCGACCAGCATCTGCACGCCGCGCTGGCCGCGACCGACTTCGATCCGGCCGAGCTCGAGCGCATCGAGGAGCGGCTGTTCGCGCTGCGCGCCGCCTCGCGCAAATATTCCACGCCGGTCGATCTGCTGGCGGCGCTGGCTGCGCAATACGCCGGTGACGTCGCGCTGATCGATGCCGGCGCCGATCAGCTGAAGAAGCTGGAAGCGGCCGCCACTGAGGCCGACAAGCGCTATGCTGCCGCGGCGGCGAAGCTGTCGGCGGCGCGCACCAAGGCGGCCGAGAAGCTCAACAAGGCCGTCAATGCCGAGCTTGCGCCGCTCAAGCTCGAGCGTGCGAAATTCATGACCCAGGTCGAGGCCAATGCCGCCGCGCCGGGGCCGCAGGGCATCGACCGCGTCGAGTTCTGGGTCCAGACCAATCCGGGCACCAAGCCGGGGCCGATGATGAAGGTCGCCTCCGGCGGCGAACTGTCGCGCTTCCTGCTGGCGCTGAAGGTCGTGCTGGCCGATCGCGGCTCGGCGCCGACTTTGGTGTTCGACGAAATCGACACCGGCGTCGGCGGCGCGGTGGCGGATGCGATCGGTTCGCGGCTGGCGCGCCTTGCCGGCAAGGTGCAGGTCATGGCCGTGACGCATGCGCCGCAGGTCGCAGCCCGCGCCAGCCAGCATCTCCTGATCTCCAAGGACGCGCTCGACAAGGGCAAGCGGGTCGCCACCCGCGTCAACGCGCTCGCCGCCGACCACCGCCGCGAAGAGATCGCGCGCATGCTGGCCGGCGCCGAGATCACCGCGGAGGCGAGGGCAGCGGCAGAGCGGCTGCTCAGGGCGGCGAGCTAGTCTGCCGATGGTTGCCAAGGCGAAGAAAGCGCTGGTCGACGTCGACAAGCTCACCAAGGCCCAGGCCAAGGTCGAGCACATGCGGCTGTCGCTCGAGATCGAGGGGCACAACGAGCGCTACTATCAGAAGGACGCGCCGACCGTATCGGACGCGGCCTACGACGCCTTGCGGCAGCGCCTGGAAGCGATCGAGGCCCGGTTTCCCGATCTCGTCACCAAGGACTCGCCGACGCAGACGGTCGGCGCCGCGCCGGCCCGTGGCTTTGCCAAGGTGCAGCATGTCGTTCCGATGCTGTCGCTCGGCAACGCATTCAGCGACGAAGACGTCACCGAATTCGTCGAACGCATCAGGCGCTTTCTCAAGCTGGATGCCGACCATATTCCGGCGCTGGTCGCCGAGCCGAAGATCGACGGCCTGTCGCTCTCGCTGCGCTACGAAAATGGCGAACTGGTCCGCGCCGCGACGCGTGGCGACGGCTTCACCGGCGAGGATGTCACGGCCAACGTTCGTACCATCAAGGACATTCCGCACACCCTGAAGGGACGTGCCGTTCCGGCAGCCTGCGAAATGCGCGGCGAAGTCTATATGCTCAAGAAGGACTTCCTTGAGCTGAACAAGAAGCAAGCTGCGGCCGACGACACGGTGTTTGCCAATCCGCGCAATTCGGCGGCGGGCTCGCTGCGCCAGAAGGACGTCTCGATCACGGCGTCACGACCGCTGAAATTCTTCGCCTATACATGGGGCGAGATGAGCGAGCCGCCCGCCGACACCCAGCACGGCATGCTGGAGTGGATGGACAGAGCAGGCTTTGTGGTCAATCCGCTGATCACGCTCTGCAAGAGCGTCGATGACGTCCTCAAATTCTACAACAAGATCGGCGAGGAGCGGGCTTCGCTCGGCTACGACATCGACGGCGTGGTCTATAAGGTCGACCGCCTCGACTGGCAGGAGCGGCTCGGCTTCGTGTCGCGCAGCCCGCGCTGGGCCATCGCACACAAATTCGCGGCCGAACAGGCGACGACGATTCTCAAGGGCATCGACATCCAGGTCGGGCGTACGGGTGCGATGACGCCGGTCGCGCGGCTCGAGCCGGTGACGGTCGGCGGCGTCGTGGTTTCGAACGCGACGCTGCACAACGAGGACTACATCAAGGGCATCGGCAACGACGGCAATCCGATCCGGGACGGGGTCGATCTTCGCGTTGACGATACCGTGGTGGTGCAGCGTGCCGGCGACGTCATCCCCCAGGTCGTCAGCGTCGTGCTGGACAAGCGGCCGAAGAGTGCAAAGCCGTACAAGTTTCCGGACACTTGCCCGGTGTGCGGCAGCCACGCGATCCGCGAGGAAGGCGAGGCGGTGCGCCGCTGCACCGGCGCGCTGATCTGTCCGGCGCAGGCGGTCGAGCGGCTGAAGCATTTCGTGTCGCGCCTTGCCTTCGATATCGATGGTCTCGGCGAGAAGCAGATCCAGGAATTCTACGAGGACGGGCTGGTGATGTCGCCGGTCGACATCTTCACCCTTCGCGAGCGGGACCAACGTTCGACCAAGAAGTTGATGGAGCGTGAAGGCTACGGCGAAACCTCGGTGCGCAACCTGTTCGACGCGATCGATG
>DASVOL010000011.1:0-4074 GCA_036383375.1 Bradyrhizobium sp.
CCGATCGGCAGCAGCCCGCCGAGAATGGCAGCGACGCTGCCGGCGAAGATGGTCGAGACGTAAGGGGTCTGGAACCGCGGATGGATCTTGGCGGCGATGCCCGGTAGCAACCCGTCATGCGCCATGGCGCGGAAGATCCGCGGCTGTGCCAGCAGCATGATGAGGATCACCGACGTCAGCCCGAACAGGATGCCGAGCTTGATGAAGGGACCGAGCCAACCGATGCCCACGGCATCGATGCCGACCGCGATCGGGTCAGGCACGCTGAGCTTGTCGTACGGCACGATGCCGGTCAGCACGAAGCCGACCGCGACATAGAGCGCGGCGCAGATGACGAGCGAGCCGAGAATCCCGATCGGCATGTCGCGCTCCGGCGTCTTCGCCTCCTGCGCCGCGGTCGAGATCGCGTCGAAGCCGATATAGGCGAAGAAAACCACCGCCGCGCCGCGGACCACGCCGGACCAGCCGAATACGCCGGGACCGGCATTCGGCGGGATCAGCGCGCCCTCCGGATTGCCTGCCGTCACCCAGTTCGCCAGCGATACCGAGGAGGCTGCGGTGGCGAGAAACAACGCGATGACGACGAGCTTCACCACGACGACGAAGCCGGTGAAGCGCGCGGACTCGCGAATGCCGACCACGAGCAGCGCGGTGACGAAAGCGATGATCGCCATCGCCGGGATGTTGATGACCGCGCCGGTCGACGACCACACGCCGCTGTTGGCATCGTAGGCGAGCGGCGCCGAGGTGAATTGCTGCGGCAGGTTGATGCCGAAATCGCGCATCAAGCTGACGAAATAGCCGGACCATCCGACCGAAACCGCGATCGCGCCGACCGCATATTCGAGGATCAGGTCCCAGCCGATGATCCAGGCGATCAATTCACCGAGCGTGGCATAAGCATAAGTATACGCGCTGCCGCAGATCGGCACGGTCGACGCCATCTCGGCATAGCATAGGCCGGCGAAGGCACAAGCGACGGCGCCAAGCATGAAGGAGAGCGTGACGGCGGGACCGGCATTGGCGGCGGCCGCGTGGCCCGTCAGCACGAAGATGCCGGCGCCGATGATGCCGCCGATGCCGAGCGTGACCAGCTGCAACGCCGAGAGCGAGCGCTTGAAGATCGGCGTCTCCGCGTCGCCGTCGGCGCGCGCCGCTTCCCGCAACAGCTCAGCGGTCGGCTTTCGCTCCCAGAAACCGGCCAGGGTGTCTGTCACGCCCGCTGCCCTCCGCCGTTCGGGCCCGGCGGGACCCGACACGATCAGACTATAACGCGCCGGGCGTCCAGGCGTTCGGGCACCGGGCAACAGCCCGCGCGCTTATCCACCGCCAAAAACGACCGTCAAGAACGACGGCCAAGCGCGGATGCGGGGCCCTATTGGCAGGGATGGCGGCGGCCGTCGCGGCCAAGGAAGGTGCCGGACGCAGGATCGAACGAACGATAGCGCGCGCAAGAGGACGATGGCGCCGCCGGTATGGCGCCATAGGCGTTCGCCGGGTTGCCGCCGCGTTGCTGCGCCTGCTGGGCCTCGCCCCACGGCGTCAGGGCGCCGCCGTTGATCGCGCTCCGCCCCGGATTCTGCGCATCGAAAAGCGCCGGCTCGGACATCTGGGCCAAGACTGGCGTGAACGTCATTCCCACGAGCAGCACAGCAGCTGCGACGGCCTTGAGTCCGGCCATAGGATTTCTCCGATGCATCAATTGAAATTGCCCAAGAAACTGAACAGGGGCGGCAGCGCCGTCCCTGTAGCTGCAACCGATGTGGTGACGGCCGAACGCCCAATGCAGGGGCCGCAAGGTCACAATGCCGCGAGGCAGCCGCCGTCGCCGCACGACGACCGCGACGCGCGACGGCAGCCCTGCCCGCAATTCACCGATTATGCACGTCGGGCCGCGGGTCGGAGACGAACCCGTCGCGGTTCGGCATCTTGACGGCAGCGAGCGACTTCGCGTCGAGCACCGCATTGGCCGGCACGATGCCGTTGAGGCTGAGGATGTAGGCGGACACCGCGTAGACGTCCTCATTGCTCAGCGACTGCGGCGCGTTCTGCGGCATCGCACGACGGATGTAGTCGAACAGGGTCGGGGCATAGGGCCAGTAGCTGCCGACGGTGCGGACCGGCTTTGGGCTCGCCAGCGTGCCCTGCCCGCCGACCAGGCGGTCGCCGACGGCGCCCTGCCCGCTGTCGCCATGGCACGCCACGCATTGCTCGGCGAACACAATGCGGCCGCGTTCGACGCTGCCACTGCCCGGCGGCAGGTTGGAGCCGTCACGGCCGATATCGATGTTCCAGCCGGCGATCTCCGCCGGCGTCGCGACGCGGCCGATGCCGTAGCGCTCCTCGGCATGAGCAGCTGCGCCGAGCATCGTGATCGCGCCGGCCAGCAGCGCGAGTCTGAGCCTACGCCTGCGCATTGGTCACCTCGCCATTCGCATCGATGCGCCAGGGCCAGATCGCGTTGTTGTGGTAGAAGGAGTTGAGGCCGCGCACCGCCACCAATTCCGCCAGTGTCGGCTGCACGTAGCCGGTCTCGTCGATGGCGCGGCTCTGGATCACTGCAGGGGTGCCGTCCCAGTGCCAAGGCAGGCGGAAGCGTGTGAGCGCGCGCGTCAGCACCGGCTCCTGCAGCGCCGCCTGCTGCCAGCTCTTACCCTCGTCGAGCGAGATCTCGACGCTCTTGATCTTGCCGTGGCCGCTCCACGCTATCCCGGTGATCTCGTGAAAGCCGTGCGTGGTCAGCTTCTGACCTCCGGACGGCCGCGTGATGATCGACTTGGCCTCCATGTAGAAGGTGAATTCGCGCGACGTGCCGTCCGGCATCGGGTCGGTGTATTTCGAGGTCTCCTCGCGCGAATAGGCCGGCTCGGCGACCACCTTGAGCCGGCGCAGCCACTTCACGTTCATGTTGCCCTCGAAGCCCGGCAACAGCAGGCGCAGCGGATAACCCTGCTGCGGACGCAACCGCTCGCCGTTCTGGCTGTAGACCAGCATGGCGTCGTCGAGGCACTTCTCGATCGGGACCGAGCGCGTCAGCGCGGCGGCATCGGCGCCTTCGGCGACGATCCATTTGGCGCCCGGCTGCAGGCCGGCTTCGTCCAGCACCGTCTTCAGCGGCACGCCGGTCCATTCCGCGCAGCTCAGCAGGCCGACGAGGTCGGAAGCCGTCTTGCCGTAGGGCTTGGTGTAGACCGGATTGCCCGAGCATTCGAGGAAGTGGATGCGCGACTGCGACGGAAAGCGGCGGATGTCCTCCATCGTGAACACCAGCGGGCGATCGACCATGCCGTGCAACATCAGCCGGTGCTCGGCCGGATCGATGGTCGGCACGCCACCATGATGGCGCTCGTAGAACAAACCGTTCGGCGTGATGATGCCGTCGAGCTCCTGCAACGGCGTGCGGCCCGACGCGGAGATGTATTGCGGCAGCGTCTTCGAGATGTTCTTGACGACGCCCTTCTCGTGAACCGATGGCGTGCCGTAGGGCTGGCTTCCCATCGGATCGCCGGGTGCTTTCATCCATTCCGGCACGTTGGGCGGAAGATTATTCCCCTGTTCGGCAAGCGCGGTAGAACCGGCAACTCCAGCTATCGCGGAGCCGCCGGCCAGTGCTGCGCCCGCCTGAAGGAATCGCCTGCGAGACGCCTCTCGCACGCGCTTGTCCGTCGTGTGTTCGCTCATCGACGTTTTCCTCTGACGTTAGGCGGTGCAGCCTAACACCAAACGGCCGAGGCGAGGCAATGATCCAGCGCGCAGAGCTGCGTCGCCCATTGCGCGCGACACGCCTGCGAGCAGCAAGCGCTGCGCGAGGCCCCCTCGCAACTTCGACAGCCGAGCGCATCGTCCCGGCGGAGATCGACGCCGATCACCGCTCGCGCGTGCTTCCATGGTTGCTTACATCTGCTCACCGGGTAATTCGCTGGCCTGCTTCACCCACGAGGCCAACTGAGTTTCGTCGAGCTGATCGTTCTCACGAATGTTGAGGTAACGTGTATGCTGCTGCTTGGACTCCCCCGGCGGGACAGGGCGCAGCGATGCACCGCGAAAGAAGGCAACCTTGACGTAGTTTGTGAA
>DASVOL010000012.1:0-18837 GCA_036383375.1 Bradyrhizobium sp.
CGATCTCGGCTGGCCTCGGCATGGCGGTGGCGCGCGATCTCTCCGGCGGCAAGAACAACATCATCGCCGTGATCGGTGACGGTTCGATGTCGGCGGGTATGGCCTATGAGGCCATGAACAATGCCGGCGCCGACAAGAACCGATTGATCGTCATCCTCAACGACAATGACATGTCGATCGCGCCGCCGGTCGGCGCCATGAGCGCCTATCTGTCGCGGCTCTACTCTGGCAAGACCTATCGCACGCTGCGCGACGCGGCCAAGCAGATCAACAAGCGCCTGCCGAAGATCCTCGCCAACCGCGCCAACCGCGTCGAGGAATATTCCCGCGGCTTCATGATGGACGGCGGCACGCTGTTCGAGGAGCTCGGCTTCTATTATGTCGGCCCGATCGACGGCCATAACCTCGACCATCTGCTGCCCGTCTTGAAGAACGTCCGCGACATGGAGACCGGCCCGATCCTGGTCCACGTCGTGACCCAGAAGGGCAAGGGATACGGCCCGGCGGAAGCCTCCGCCGACAAGTACCACGCCGTCGTCAAGTTCGACGTCGCGACCGGCACCCAGGCCAAGGCCAAGCCGAACGCGCCGGCCTACCAGAACGTGTTCGGCCAGAGCCTCGTCAAGGAAGCCCAGAAGGACGACAAGATCGTCGCCATCACCGCGGCGATGCCGTCGGGCACCGGCGTCGACATCTTCAACAAGGCGTTCCCGGACCGCACCTTCGACGTCGGCATCGCCGAGCAGCATGCGGTGACGTTTGCGGCCGGCCTCGCCACCGAAGGCTACAAGCCGTTCTGCGCGATCTATTCGACCTTCCTGCAGCGCGGCTATGACCAGGTGGTCCATGACGTCGCGATCCAGAGCCTTCCGGTCCGCTTCGCGATCGACCGCGCCGGTTTGGTCGGCGCCGACGGCGCGACCCATGCAGGTTCGTTCGACAACGCCTATCTCGGCTGCCTGCCGAACTTCGTGATCATGGCGGCCTCCGACGAGGCGGAAATGGTTCACATGGTGGCAACCCAGGTTGCGATCAACGATCGTCCGAGCGCGCTGCGCTATCCGCGCGGCGAGGGCCGCGGCGTCGAGATGCCGGAAGTCGGCATTCCCCTGGAGATCGGCAAGGGCCGCATCGTCCGCGAGGGCAAGCAGGTCGCGCTGCTGTCGTTCGGCACCCGTCTCGCTGAGTGCGAGAAGGCCGCCGATGAGCTCGCTGCCCACGGCCTCTCCGCCACGATCGCCGACGCGCGCTTCATGAAGCCGCTCGACGAGGAAATGATCATGAAGCTCGCCCGCGACCACGAGATCCTGATCACCATCGAGGAAGGCTCGATCGGCGGCTTCGGCTCGCATGTCATGCAGTACCTGTCCGACAACGCCATGCTGGACAGCGGCATGCTCAAGTTCCGCTCGATGATCCTGCCCGACGTGTTCCTCGACCATGACTCGCCGGCGGCGATGTATGCCCGCGCGGGTCTCGACGCCAAGAGCATCGTTGCCAAGGTCTTCGAAACGCTCGGCAAGGACTACAAGACCGAGACCGTCAAGCTCGCCTAGGGCCCTTATCCGTTCCGATTGAATCGGAACGGAGCTCTGGATTTTTGTTTTGACGCGTTTTCTTCACGCGAAGCCGATACCCACTTCGCCTGAAAGCGCTCTCATTGCTCGGGCGGTGCCCCTGGTGCCGGCAAGTCCATGAAAATCTATCTGGCAGGTCCTGACGTGTTCCTGCCGGATGCCGTGGAGATCGGCCGCCGCAAGGCGGAAGTGTGCGCCTATCACGGGCTGACCGGGCTCTATCCGCTCGACAACAGCATCAATCCCACAGCCGCCGGCGCCTCGCTCACCATCTTCAAAAGCAACGAGGCGATGATGGAGTCGGCCGACGCCGTCATCGCCAATTTGACGCCGTTTCGCGGCCCCAGTGCCGACGCAGGCACCGTCTACGAACTCGGCTACATGGCGGGACGCGGCAAGCTGTGCCTCGCCTATTCGAACGATCCCACGTCCTATGCCAATCGCGTCGCGCGGCTGCAGCAGGTCGTGCCGGCATCCGACGGGCGCCTGATCGACGCGGAGGGGCTGACGGTGGAAGAGTTTGGCTTGCCGGACAATCTGATGATGATGCATGCGCTCGATCTGCATGGCAGTCCGCTGGTGACGCCGAGGGAGCCTGCGGCCGACCTCTGGCACGACCTCACCTCCTTCGAGGCCTGCGTGCGGCTCGCCGCCGCGCAGCGCCGGCAGGCTGCCAAGTGAGCAGGCAAGTGACCAAGGCAGGCGACAACGACAACAGCGCCTCCGCCGGCAAGCGCATCGACGTGCTGCTGGTCGAGCGCGGCCTGTTCGAAAGCCGGGCCCGGGCGCGCGCCGCGATCGACGCCGGCCTCGTCATCGCCGACGGCAAGCCAATTGCAAAAGCATCCGAACTCGTCGCGCCCGACGCCGAGCTGACAGCCGAACCGGCGCATCCCTATGTCTCGCGCGGCGGCGTCAAGCTCGCCGGCGCGCTCGAGCACTATCCGATCGACGTCGAGGGCCATGTCTGCCTCGATGTCGGCGCCTCGACCGGCGGCTTCACCGAAGTGCTGCTCGCCAACGGCGCAAGCCTCGTGTTCGCCATCGATGTCGGCCACGGCCAGCTGCATCCCTCGCTGCACGGGCATCCCAAGATCGTCTCCATGGAGGAGACCGACATCAGGAATTTCGAGGGCAAACGACTGCCGGCGCGGCCCGACGTCGTCGTGATCGACGTCAGCTTCATCTCGCTGAAGCTGGTGCTGCCGGTGGCGCTGTCGCTGGCGGCGGCGCCGATGCATCTGTTGGCGCTGATCAAGCCGCAGTTCGAGGCGGCGCGCAAACACGCCAAGCGCGGCGTCATCCGCAACGCGATGGTGCACCAGGAGATCTGCGACGATATCGCCGCCTTTGCCGCCTCGCTCGGCTGCACCGACATTCAGGTGTTCCCGTCATCGATCACCGGCGGCGACGGCAACATCGAATTCTTCCTCGGCGCGCGCCGTGGCTGAGCTTCTCACCATCGACCATGTCGGCCATCGCGGCGACGGCGTCGCGATCGACGGCGCGCAGTCGATCTTCGTGCCCACCACGCTGGCCGGCGAAACGGTCGAAGTCGACGCCGTCCCGGGCAATCATCCCGACCGGCGGCGGCTGGTGCGGGTGACGCAGGCAAGCCCCGAGCGGATCGCGCCGTTCTGCCCGCATTTCGGCATCTGCGGCGGCTGCGCGATCCAGCACTGGAGCGACGCGCCCTACCACGCCTGGAAGCGCAACATCGTGGTCGAAACGCTGGCGCAGGCGAAGGTTGCGGCTGACGTCGCGCCGCTGCTCGACGCCCATGGCGCGGGCCGACGCCGCATCACGCTGCACGGACGCATGGGCACCCATGAGGTGCTCAAGGTTGGCTTCGCAGCCGCCGGTTCGCATGACATCATTCCGGTCGACCGCTGTCCGATCCTCGATCCGGCGCTCGACGGCGCGCTCGAGGCTGCCTGGGCTACGGCCGAGCCGCTGATCTCGATCGGCAAGCCACTCGACATCCAGGTGACCGCGACCCTCAACGGCCTCGACATCGATGTGCGCGGCTCCGGCGCGCTGCCGACCAGCCTGATCACCACGCTGTCGCGGGTCGCCGAGAAACACCGGCTGGCGCGGCTGACGCGGCATGGCGAACTGGTGCTGCAGCGCGGCTCTCCCGAGGTTGCGATCGGAAAGGTGAAGGTCGTCCTGCCGCCGGGCTCGTTCCTGCAGGCGACCGCCAAGGGCGAGGAAACGCTGGCGGCGCTGGTTCGCGAGCATTGTGGGCGCGCCAAGCACATCGCCGATCTGTTTTGCGGTGTCGGCCCGTTTGCGCTCCGCCTCGCCGAGAAGGCGCGGGTCACGGCCTTCGACAGCGATGCCGGCGCGGTCGCGGCACTGCAGAAGGCTGCGCAATTGACACCGGGGCTGAAGCCGCTCAAGGCCGAGGCGCGCGACCTGTTCCGCCGCCCGCTGATGCCGCAGGAATTGCGCGACTACGACGCCGTCGTGTTCGATCCGCCCCGGCAAGGCGCGCAGGCACTGGTCACCCAGCTTGCGGCGAGCAAGGTGCCGGTGGTCGTCGCGGTGTCCTGCAACGCCGCGACGTTTGCGCGCGATGCAAAAATCCTGATCGATGGCGGCTACAAGATATCAGCCGTCACCCCGGTCGATCAGTTCCGTCACACTCCGCATGTCGAACTGGTGGCGCGCTTCGCACGCTGAAACATCGCGGCGACTATCGCAGCAGGCGGCGGTCTCGCTATAATCGGCGTCGCATGTCCCACGATCCGCTGCTCGCACGTATCATTCCCGTCCTTGCCGACGTGCCTGATGTCGCCGCCATCGTGCTCGGCGGCTCGCGGGCGCGCGGCACGGCGCATGATGCCTCCGACTATGATCTCGGCCTTTACTACAGGGGTGACGCCGCGCTGGACGTCGATCGGCTGCGCGCGGCGGTGACGGGTCTGGTCGACGAGCCCATCGCTGCCCATGTGACGCCGGTCGGCGAATGGGGGCCGTGGATCGTCGGCGGCGCCTGGCTTGCGATCGGCGGCCGCAAGGTCGACCTGCTCTACCGTAGCATCGATGAGGTCGCTGACGTCATCGATGCCTGCCGGAACGGGGAGATCAGCATGCACTACCAGCCGGGCCATCCGCACGGCTTCTGCTCGGCGATCTGGATGGGCGAGGTCGCGCTGTGCCGTGTCCTGCATGATCCCGACGGCCGCGTCGCGGCATTGAAGGCGAGGACCGCGCCCTACCCGCCGACCCTGCGCGACGCGTTGGTGCGTCGCTTTCAATGGGAAATCCTGTTCGCGATCGAGAATGCCGAGCTTGCGCTGCCGCGCGGCGACGGCACGCATATCGCCGGCTGCGCCTATCGCGCGCTGGCGTGTATCGCGCAGGTGCTGTTTGCGCTGAACGGGCAATATCTGATCAACGAGAAGGGCGCGCTGGCGCAGGCAGCGAATTTTCCGGTGACGGTTCGCGACCTCGCCGGGCGTGCTGCCGAGGTGTGGCGGCAGATCGGAGCTGGGCAGCACGCAGCCGCATTGCAGACCTTGCGAGCGCTTGAGAACGATGTTCAGGAGAATGTAGGGCGGGTTAGCGAAGCGTAACCCGCCGCGCCTCCGCGGAACGAATGGTGGGTTACGCTTCGCTAACCCACCCTACAAGGCTGCTACCGCCCCCAGCGATCCTGCCAGATCTTCTCGCCGATCGTGCAACTGACCCGCGGCTCCTTCTCGGCGGTCCGAACGATCGGGCGGTCCGGCGTGCGGCCGGCGACCTCGAGCAGCAGCTTGGTCCGGATCGCTTCCTTGAATTTCTCGCGGTCCTTGATCGAAACCACGAAGGAGCCGGGCCCACCGATCACGCAGTCCTCGTAGTAGTAGTCGAGATTCTCGATATCCATCGTCGAGTAGGACGGCTCCTTCACCATGATCGGCAGGCCATTGATGACGATGCCCTTGTCGAGCGCCGCATCGCGCGCGGGCGTGATCGGCGAGCCATTGTTGTTGGGACCATCGCCGGAGATATCGATCACGCGGCGCAGGCCGCGATGCGGATTTTCGTCGAACATCGGAATCGCAAAATAGATCGCGCCCGAGATCGAGGTCCGCGAGGCGCGGCGCACCGGTGTTTTCATGATCTCGGCTGAGACCGCGTCGGCTGATTCAGGGCCGTCGATCACCCGCCAGGGAATGATGACCTTCTGGTCATTGGAGGCGGCCCATTCGAAATAGGTGATCGAGATCTTGCCGTTCGGGCCGGCCTTCAGCGCCTGCAGGAACTCCTTGGAAACGATCGCTTGCGCATAGCCCTCGCGCTGGATCGCGAGCTCGTCCATGTCCATCGAATAGGAGACGTCGACCGCGATGATGAGCTCGATGTCGACGCTCGGCGTGGATTCCTTTTCGGCCAGCCGGCCTGTCTGTGTTCCCGGGCCTGGCGCGGCAACACCGGCCACATCGCCGCTGGCCAACATGCCCGCGACAAGCACCGCTCCGATCGAGACATACCAGCGCATTGCGGCCCTCCCGTCGTGTCCTGTCATGGTGACACGCAAATCAGGCGCCGAAAAGCGCAGATATCATCTGTCCTTCACATTCGAGTTAGAGGCCTGCAAGCTAGAGGCCTGCAAGGTAGTCGGCTTGAGCGTTGGACGTCACTTGCTGCGAATGCGGCAGCGCGCGCCGTGCCGTTGCCGCAATGACGCCGTGCAAATCGAACGGTTCCAACATATGCCCGAAGACGGTATTCTTACGGAGCAATCGCGAGGGAGTGCGATGCCCGATACCGTCGCCAAGCCGAAAACCCGGACCAAGACCAAGGTCGAGCGGCCACGCCTGCACAAGGTGATCCTGGTCAACGACGACTATACGCCGCGCGAATTCGTCGTCACGGTGCTGAAGGGCGAATTCCGCATGACCGACGACCAGGCCTACAAGGTGATGCTGACCGCGCACCAGCGCGGCGTCTGCGTGGTCGCGGTGTTCACCCGGGATGTCGCCGAGACCAAGGCGACGCGCGCCACCGATGCCGGCCGCGCCAAGGGCTATCCGCTGCTGTTCACCACCGAACCCGAGGAGTAGCTGCCATCACCGCTCCACCGGTCGCGCGAGCTGCGCCCGCTGGCTCAGCGCAATGTCGGCGACGACCGCCCCCATCACCAGCGCACCGCCGATCAGGGCGCGAAGCGACGGCACTTCGGCAAACGCCAGCCACACCCAGAACGGCATCAGCGGCGTCTCTAGCGTTGCGATCAGCGAGGCCTGTGCGGAGGGCAGCAACCTCGAGCCGACCGTGAACAGGGTGAGGCCGAGGCCGACCTGGCATACGCCGAACATCGCGAGTACGCCGAGATCGGCGCCGGTGACCGCGCCGATGCCGAGCCCCAACGGCAGGCTGACGGCGCTGCCGAGAAAGTTCGAGAGCGCCGCGGCGGCGATCATCGGCGTCCCCTTGTGCCGCCGGATCACCACCGTCATCAGCGAAATCGCCAGCACCATCACGCAGGCAAGGCCGATACCCCTGTAATCCGTGATGCCGCCGGCGCCGCTGACGGTGATCGCCACACCCGCAAGCGCGACGAGGCTTGCCAGCAATGTGCCGGGCCGCGCCCGCTCACCGAGCCAAAGCCAGGCGATCGCGGCCGCCGCGAACGGCTGCATCGCGATGAGAATGGCGACCTTGGCGACGCTGGTCAGTTGCAGCGCCGGAATGAACGTCACCATGCCGAAGGTCGAGAGGCCGGCCACCAGCCATCCGCTCAACGGCATCACGACGAGATCGCGCGCGCCGCGCCAGCCTTGCGTGGCGATCAGGAACAGCGCGATCGCGCCGCCCCCGAACAGCCCGCGCCAGAACAGGATGGTCCAGGAATCGAAGTGCAACAGGCGGGTGAAGAACGGCGCAGTGCTCCAGGCCACGGCAGCCGCCACGATCAGCGCGATCCCGGTGCGGTGCTGCGCGTTCGTTTCAGTCACGTCGCACCGACACTAGCTCGCAGTGGCGACCGGCGCCTCGTCGAACAGGCCGTAGACCCGTTCGGCCTTGGCAAATCCCGCGATCGGAAACTCGCCGAGATCGCTCCAGCCGCCGTCGTGAATGCCGGCGAAGCGCTCGGAGGCCACGACGGTGCGACCGAGGCGGCCTGCGATCTTCTCGAGCCGCGCGGCGAGATTGACCGCAGGGCCGATGCAGGTGAAGTCGAGCCGGTTGCCGCCGCCGATATTGCCGTACAGCACACGCCCGAGATGCAGCGCGACGCCGAAGCGGAAGCGCTCGACGGCATCGCCGTTGGGGAATTGCAGCGCCTCGACCCCGGCGCGGGATGCGCGCGCCGCCTCCAGCACCCGCGAGCACACCTGCACCTCGTCGCCGAGATATTCGTCGACCGGGAATACCGCGAGCAGGCCGTCACCCATGAACTTGAGCACCTCGCCGCCATGGTCGCGGATCGCGGTGACCTGGCAATCGAAGTAGAGGTTGAGGATCTCCACGACGGTCTCGGATGGCAAACGATCGGACAGCGCGGTGAAGCCGCGCAGGTCCGACAGCCAAATCGCGGCGTCCATCGTGTCGGCATGGCCGCGCCGGATCTGGCCGCCCATGATGCGCTCGCCGGCCCGGTTGCCGACGTAAGTGTCGAGCAGCAGCGAGGCGGTCCGGCGCAGCGTGACGATCTCGATATAGCGCGACAGCGGGACGGCGATCGAGCGGATCGCATCGAGCTGCTCGTCTGTGAAGCCGCCCGGCTGCTTGGTGGTCCAGCTCGAGGCGTTCGGGGGGCCGGCAGTGTTGATCAGCGGCAAGCCGACATAGTCGGTGACGCCCTCCGCCTGCAGGTCCACGACAATGGGAAAGCGTTTGCTGGCGGGGTCGTCGAGCCGCGCGCGCACTTCAACGCCCTGCTTGAGAACGATCGCCAGCGGGCTGACGGCAAATTCCGGGGTGTCCTCGATGTTGTGATCAACGCTGCCGGTGTCGACCTCGGCGCCCGGCCTCCAGATGAAATGGCGGCCGTAGATCTCGGGATGCAGCGTGCGCACGAAGACGCCGATACGCCACAACGGCAGCCCGGCCCGCACCAGGCGTTCGCAGCATTCGGCCATCATCTGCGCCGGGGTCGGTGCCGACCGCGCGCCGCCGATCATCCATGCGATGATGTCCCGAAGCTCCGACGCGTTCATGGCATTCCCCAGGGCAGTCTGTCGACCGCCACTATATAGGGGATCAGCGCCCGGTCTGCCCGCGGTCGCGCAGAAAATGATCCGCCAGCACGCAGGCCATCATGGCCTCGCCCACCGGCACCGCGCGGATGCCGACGCAGGGGTCGTGGCGGCCCTTGGTCAGGATGTCGGTATCGGCACCCTTGCGATCCACGGTCCGGCGCGTGGTCAGGATCGAGGACGTCGGCTTGACCGCGAAGCGCACCACCACCGGCTGGCCGGTCGAGATGCCGCCGAGCACACCGCCGGCATGGTTGGACAGGAAACGCGTTCCGTTGTTGCCGGTTCGCATCTCGTCGGCGTTCTCCTCGCCGGTGAGTTCAGCGGCGCCGAAGCCGGCACCGATCTCGACGCCCTTGACGGCGTTGATGCTCATCATCGCCGAAGCCAGATCGCTATCGAGCTTGGCATAGATCGGCGCGCCGAGGCCCGCAGGCACGCCCTCGGCGACGACCTCGATGACGGCGCCGATCGAGGAGCCGCTCTTCCTGATGCCGTCGAGATAGCTTTCGAAGAACGCCGCCTTGTCCTTGTCGGGACAGAAAAACGGATTGTTGGCGATCTCGTCCCAGTCCCATTTCTCGCGGTCGATCTTGTGCGGCCCCATCTGCACCAGTGCGCCGCGCACCTTCACCTCGGGCAGGACCTTGCGTGCGATCGCACCGGCTGCGACGCGGGTCGCGGTCTCGCGCGCGGAAGAACGCCCGCCGCCGCGATAGTCGCGCAGGCCGTATTTCGCTTCATAGGTGAAGTCGGCATGGCCGGGCCGGAACTTGTCCTTGATCTCGGAATAATCCTTCGAGCGCTGGTCGGTGTTCTCGATCAACAGCGCGATCGGCGTTCCGGTCGTGACCTGCACGCCGCTTTCCGGATGCGCCATCACGCCGGACAGGATCTTCACCGCGTCCGGCTCCTGGCGCTGGGTGGTGAAGCGCGACTGGCCGGGCCGGCGGCGGTCGAGGTCGTGCTGGATCTCCTCCACCGTCAGAGGGATCATCGGCGGACAGCCGTCCACCACGCAGCCGATTGCGACCCCATGGCTCTCGCCGAAGGTCGTGACGCGGAACATATGGCCGAAAGTATTGAAGGACATGGCGTGTCGTAACGCGCAGGGTCGGCAGCGTCAAACGAGTTTCGTGCCCCCAGGACGTGGCTGACCCGGCGCCCTTAACTATGTTTCCGCAGGCCCTGCTCGCCGAACACGTAGACCGCGCCCTGCTCGATTGTAAGGTCGGCGGCCGAGGCCGGCGTCTCGAAGCCGAGCGCCACCATCAGCGCCCGCGCCGTGCCGCCATGGGCGACCGCGACCGTGTCCGACGTCACCGAGCCGTACCATTCGGTCATCCGCGCCTGCACATCGACATAGCTCTCGCCGCCCTCCGGCGCGACCTGCCACTTCTCGGCGAGGCGGCGGGCATAGACGGCCGGGTCGGCGGCCTGCGCCTCTGCCAATGTCGAGCCTTCCCACGTCCCGTAACCGATCTCGCGCAGCCGCGCGTCGAGCGCGTAGTCGCCTGGCGGCAGGCCGAGCTCGGTGCGCACCAGCTCCATGGTCGCGCGCGCCCGAAGCAGCGGGCTTGCGACGAACGGCAGCGTCGTCTTGTCACGGCCGTCGCGCGCCAGGAGATCGGCGAGGATGCGGCCGGCATGTGCCGCCTGGACGCGACCGCGCTCGTTGAGAGCAATATCCTGCACGCCCTGAAGCCGGCCTTCGGCGTTCCATGAGGTCTCGCCGTGGCGGATGTAGTAGATCGTTGGCACCGGCATTCGCTTCGCATTATTCCGCTCCGGAGGTACACCAGCACTTTGGCTGGCGACAAGCCCAAATCGGCCGCAGCCGAGCCGCCATGCGCGCAGCTCGGCGCAACCGGAATAGCCACGCCGCTAGGGTGTTATGCTTGATAAGGCGGCTATCGCCGAGGCCATCGAAGACTGGGATGCATGACCGCGTTTCGTCAAAGTGTCGAAGCCATGATTCCAGCGCTCCGCCGCTATGCGCGCGCGCTGGTGCGTGACTCGGATATCGCCGATGATTTGGTGCAGGACACGCTGGTGCGCGCACTGCGCTCGGAGCGGCTGTTTCTCGGCGGCGACGTCAGGAGCTGGCTCTATACGATCCTGACCAATCTGAACAAGAACCGCAGGCGCTCGCTGGCGCGGCGCCCGGCCTTCATGCCGCTGCTCGACAACAATGCCGATGCCAGCGGCACCGAGGCCGAGGGACGCGACATCGAGCGCGCGCTGTCGACACTGGTCGAGGAGCAACGCTCGGTGCTGCTGCTCGTGATGCTGGAGGGCATGAGCTACCGGGAGGTCGCCGACATCCAGGGCGTGCCGATCGGCACGGTGATGTCCCGCCTCGCCCGCGCCCGCGCCCATGTGCGGGCCTCGATCGAGGGCCAGCGCCCGGCGCTGAGGCGGGTGAAATGATAATGTGCGCGATGACAGGTGTTACGCATGGACGTTTTTCGAACAAGAATTGGCAGAGACGATTGATATGACCGATCCGAACATCCCCGTCACCGAAGACGAGCTGCACGCCTACGTCGACAACGAGCTGCCGGCCGAACGCCGCGGCGATGTCGAGGCGTGGCTGGCTGCGCATCCCGACGATGCGGCGCGGGTGCAGTCATGGCGTGCGATGGCCGAGACATTGCATGCGCGCTACGACACGGTGCTGGACGAGGCGGTGCCGAAGCGGCTCGAGCTCGAGCGGCTGGTGCGCCAACCGCGCCGCTGGGTCTATGGCGCGGTGGCGGCGACGCTGATGGCCTTCATCGCCGGCGGCGGCGCCGGCTGGATCGCGCGCGGTGCTACGGCTGCGCCATCGACCTTCCAGAGCTTCACGCTCGATGCGCTGGATGCGCATCGGCTCTACGTGGTCGAGGTCCGTCATCCGGTCGAGGTGCCCGGCAGCGAGCGCGATCATCTGCAGCAATGGCTGACCAAGCGCTGCGGCTGGGACGTCCGCGCGCCCGACCTTACCGGGCTGAAGCTGGTCGGCGGCCGCCTGCTGCCGGGGCCGAGCGGACCGGCGTCGTTCCTGATGTATGAGAGCACGTCCGGCGAGCGCTTCACGGTCTACACCGCCAAGGCGAAAACCGAGGCGACCCAGATGCGCTACGCCGTCCAGGGCAGCGACGGCGCGCTGTTCTGGGCCGATCGCGGCGTTGCCTATGTCGTCAGCGGCGGCACCGACCGCACGCGCCTGACCCAGGTCGCGCAGGCCGTCTACGATCAGATGGAGAAGAACGGCGGCTGATCTTCCGTAGATTTACGGGAAATCAGCCGCCGACCTTGTGCCGTTTCGAGTAAGTGAATCCAGCCTCACTCGGCGTCCCAATTCCGACATTGAAAATTTCGATTCGCGTCATGGACGCGTCTCATTGTCGTACCGGATGCTCACGCGAAGATGATCTGCGCCCGATCCGCCGATCGGCGCACGCGGCCTCGATTGGGGTTTTGTGTACCGCGCTGGTCCCCCTCTCGAGGCCGCACTCTTTTTTCCGGGTCCGATCTGCACGCCGCAGATTTGGACGTCGGACGGCCAGTCATCCTTTGACGCGCTCACGGCGCGGCGTCTACCCCGATAGAGTCCGGGGTAGTTGCAGTTTCGCGTCTTCGCGTCTTTGGGGCGCGCTCCCGGCGGTCAGCCGAGATCGCTGCGCGGATTGTAGGGATTTCGCTCCCGCCACGTCTGCATTAATGCCTCAAGCTCGGCATCGTTCCCGTCGGGAAGGATGATGCGGGTCGTGACGTAGAGGTCGCCGACGGCGCCCGCCTTCGAGAGCCCCTTGCCCTTGAGGCGGAAGGTACGGCCGCTGGAGGTGTTCTTCGGGATCGACAGTTCGACCGCGCTGCCGAGCGTCGGCACGCGGACCTTGCCGCCCAGCACCGCCTCATAGAGGGTCACAGGCAGATCGATCCGCAGATCGTTGCCGTCGACCTTGAAGAACGGATGCGGCGCGATCGAGATCGTGATCAGGAGGTCGCCGGGCGGGTGACCTTGCGCGGTGTCGCCCTGCCCCTTCAGCCGGATCTGCTGGCCCGCGGTGACGCCGGGCGGAATCTTGACGTTGAGCTCACGGCCGGTCGGCAGGCGGACGCGCTTGTCGCCGCCGCCAGCCGATTCCTCCAGCGAAACCGTCATGGCGACCGAAAGATCGAGGTCGACGCCGACCCCGCCGCCTTCAAATTCAAACGGGCTGGCCCGTCCCCCGCGCGCACCAGCGCCGCCACGCGCGGCGTTGCCGAACATGCTGTTGAGGATGTCCTCGAAGCTGCCGCCGCCCATGCCGCCGCCGGGGCCGGGGCCGCCGCCGCGGAAACTGTACTCGAAGCCGCCGGGACCGGCACGGCCGCCGGCGCCGCCGCCGGGGAAGCCCTGGAAGCGCGGCTTGCCGTCGGCATCGATCTCGCCGCGGTCAAACTGCTTGCGCTTGTCCTCGTCGCCGACGATCTCGTTGGCCGTGTTGATCTCCGCAAAGCGAGCAGCCGCCTTCGGGTCGTTCTTGTTGTTGTCAGGGTGATGCTTCTTGGCGAGCTTGCGATAGGCGCTCTTGATCGTCGCAGCGCTGGCGCTCCGCTGCACCCCCAAGACCTCATAGGGGTCGCGCATCCGTCACGTCTCCTTCACGGGAAAATCAGGTTTGGCCGGGAACCCATCCGGGCCCACTTTGCTTTCATGTGGGGGCTCAGTGGCATTTTTGCAACTAGCTTGGTGCCGGCACAGGCCGGAACTTTCAGGACTTGCTCCAAGGCTTCAGGCTATGGATTTGCCACCGGCCTTGTCCAGCCTTGCAGGCGGCACCCTGCAGCCAGGTCTCGGTGGCTCCATTGACATAGCTGGCGAGAAAGTCACGGCACGTCTTGCCGTCCTCGCCCGCATAGGCCTGAGCCAGCGGCGTCACCGAGCCGCGTGCACCGGTCTGGGGATTTTCCCAGGGCTGGCTGGAATCCTTGTCGCCCTTGGTCAGCACGTCGGAGGCGGCGTTGCGGGCAAAGGCGAGATCGCTGTCGGTCGGCATCACCGCGCTGACCGGGGTGGGGCTGATCGAACCCGTCACATCCTTGTCGTCCATCTTGGCGAAAGCATCGGTGCGCGACAGGCTGCAGCCGCTTGCGCCGACGCCGATCAGGATCAAGGTCACCACCGCGCCCGCAGGGTGGATCGCCGATAGGCCAACGCGCCCCCATGCCCTATATAGGGCTAGAAACGCGCTCTCGGACGCGGGCGAATGCAAATCGGGACTCCTGACATGACCGACACGACCTCCATCAAACACCCGACACCGTTAACATCGGGTGATTTCACCGCAGCGGAGGAGCCGTTCGCCCTGTTCGGCGAATGGTTTGCGGAAGCGGTCAAGTCCGAGCCGAATGATCCGAACGCGATGGCGCTCGCAACCGTCGATGCCGACGGGCTGCCCGACGTGCGGATGGTGCTGATGAAGGGCTTCGACGTCGACGGCTTCGTGTTCTACAGCCACATTGCCAGCGCCAAGGGCCGCGAATTGGCCGCAAACCCTAAGGCCGCTTTACTGTTTCACTGGAAATCGCTGCGCCGCCAGGTGCGCATCCGCGGGCCGGTGACGCCGGTGACCGACGCCGAGGCCGACGCCTATTTCGCCACCCGGCCGAAGCAGGCGCAGATCGGCGCCTGGGCCAGCAAGCAGTCGCAGCCGCTGGAGAGCCGCTTCGCGTTCGAGCAGGCGATCGCCAAGACCGGCGCGAGATACGTCATCGGCGAGGTGCCGCGTCCGCCGGGCTGGAGCGGCTGGCGGATCACACCGCAGCGCTTCGAGTTCTGGCACGACCGCCCGTACCGGCTGCACGATCGCATCGAATTCCGCCGCGACGGCGCCGGCAGCGCATGGTCAAAGGTGCGGCTCTATCCGTGACGACGACAGCTCAAAAGACGCCAACCTGAAAGACACCATGTCCCCTCCTTCCAACGCGCCGCGCCGTACCCTGCTCCTGACCGGTGCCAGCCGCGGCATCGGTCACGCCACCGCAATCCGGTTTGCTTCCGCCGGCTGGCGCGTCATCACCTGCTCGCGGCATGCATTTCCGGAAGTTTGCCCCTGGGGCGCCGGACCGGAAGATCACATCGAGGTCGATTTCGGCGACCATGACGACACGGTTCGCGCGATCAGCGAGATCCGCAAACGGCTGGTGAACGACGAATTGCACGCGCTGGTCAACAATGCCGCGATCTCGCCGAAAGGTGCGGGCGGCGCCCGGCTCGGGACCATGGACACCGATATCGAGACGTGGCTCCACGTGTTCCGCGTCAACTTCTTCGCGCCCATCATGCTGGCCCGCGGGCTGATCGATGAACTCAAGCACGCCAAAGGCGCGGTGGTGAACGTCACCTCGATCGCCGGCTCGCGCGTGCATCCCTTCGCCGGCGTTGCCTATGCGACCTCGAAGGCCGCGCTGGCATCATTGACGCGGGAAATGGCATCCGACTTCGGCCGCGTCGGCGTCCGCGTCAATTCGATCGCGCCGGGCGAGATCGATACCTCGATCCTGTCGCCGGGCACCGAGAAGATCGTCGATCAGCAGATCCCGATGCATCGCCTCGGCACTCCGGACGAGGTCGCCAAGATCATCTACGTGCTGTGCACGGAAACCAGCTCCTATGTGAACGGCGCCGAGATCCACATCAACGGTGGCCAGCACGTCTGAGCTTTGGCTTGGATGGGAATTAGGGGAAGAGAGGTTCGAGGCGATCCCGGCCGCCGCCGCGGCCGTCACGTTAGGATTGCTTCGATTGCAGGCGTAACGATGCAGACGAGGCTTCTGCCTCCAATAGGCCTCAGCCTCTAGTCGGCATAGAACCGGCGAGATTTCTTCTCAAACGGCTGCAGCGCGATGTCGTTCAACGCGCTGGAGCATTCGTCTTCGTCCTCGCCATCCAACATCGCAGCGCCACAGTAACGGCAAAGTCTCGGCGAGATCGCCTGCACCTTGCCTGCTGCGCGGTCCTGTTGATAGCGCGCAAAGTCAATGACGTTACGCCGTGGCGTTATGATCTTCTCAACCATTGCTGTCCTCCGGCTTCGAGGCGGGCGTTATCGCAGACAAGTTTCGCCCAAACGTTCAGCGCAACACTCAAATTTTAGCAGAGGAAATAAGGCAGAAAACGCGTCCCAAAACGCGACGTGTGGAACCGGTTTACAGCCACTTCTTCCACCTGAAAATCCAGTACGGCACGATCGCAGCGAACAGCATCAGCACCAGCGCAAACGGATAGCCATGCGTCCACTCGAGTTCCGGCATGATCTTGAAATTCATGCCGTAGATCGAGGCAATCAGCGTCGGCGGCATCAGAACCACCGCCATCACCGAGAACAGCTTGATGATGTTGTTCTGTTCCAGATTGACCACACCGAGCATGGCGTCGAGCACAAAGGTGATCTTGCTGGAGAGATAGGAAGCGTGGTCGGTCAGTGAGGCCACGTCACGCTGCATGGTCTTGAGCTGCTCGCGCATGTCCTTGGACCATTTCACCCCTTCCACGATCGCCGAGAGGAAGGTGACAAGGCGGCCGATCGAGACCAGGCTTTCGCGGACCTTCGAGGTCAGGTCGCCCTTGCGGCCGATCGCGATCAGGATCTGCGAATATTGCTTGGCGTGGCCGTGGCGCTCGCTCTCCGGCTCGAAGATGTCGTGGGAGACCTGGTCGATGTCGGCGCCGCAGCGCTCCAAGAGGTCGGCGCAGCGGTCGATCACCGCATCCAGCAGTTCCATCAGCACCTGCTCGCCGGTGAGGCCGGGCGCACAGGAGCGCGCCAGCTTGTTCTCGACCAGCGCAAACGGCTTCGGCAGGTCGTAACGCACCGTAACCAGCCGATGGCTGGTCAGGATGAAGGTGACGGCCGTGGTGCGCGGCATGTCGGTGTCAGACTGGCACATCAGCGTCGCGGTCATGTAGCGCGCGCTGTTCTCGATATAGAGCCGGCTGGAGATCTCGATCTCCTGCATGTCTTCCCGGGTCGGAACCGCGATCCCCGCAAGCTTCTCGACCGCCCGGTCCTCCTCGACGGTCGGGTTCACGAGGTCGACCCAGACCGCGCCCTCCGGCAGCGCGCCGAGGTCGGTGACGGCGGCCTTCTTGAGGGAGAAATCGGAGGGAACGAACACCGACAGCATCACGAACTCCGAGACACAGGATTGGAAACAGGGCTGACAAGACCCGTCGACTTAGCGCGATTCTGGCTGGCGCTTCATGACCGGGCGATTAACCGGAAATCCACCTTTGTGGCGGCCAGGCGGCGGTGAATGTGACGTTGAAGCGGCTTCGATTGAACAACCGTTGCCTGTTTGCACAAAAACTGGCCCCCACACCAGAAGACTTGCGGCAAAAAAGCAACAGGCGACGTCCCGCGATGCGGGAAAGGCATCTAAACTCTGGGAATAAAGGCACGTTTCGGCAATAATGCCCTCCATGGAATCGTGGCGTTTAGGGCGTAATCGTGGCGCTTTGAGACGCGGATTTTCGATTGGAACGTAATCATGTCGTCGTTCAAAGTTACCTTTGGGATCCTGGCCGCGGGCCTGATGTTGTCGGGCTGCATGCAGGCCACAACCTATGAGGCCACCAACACCGCCGCCTTCAAGCCGCATGACAAGGAACTGCTCGCCAAGACCACCTACGTCAAGACGCCGGTGGCCGAGCCGTTCCGCCGCGCCATCGTCGAGTATCACCGCAAGGAAGCACCCGGCTCCATCGTGGTCGATTCCGACAACCATTACCTCTACTACGTGATGAACGACGGCAAGGCGATCCGCTACGGCATCACCGTCGGCGAAGAAGCCATGGCATGGTCCGGCATTGCCAAGGTCGGCAGCATGACCGAGTGGCCGGCCTGGCATCCCACCCCCGGCGAAATCTCGCGCCTCGGCGTTCCGACCTTCGTGGCCCCCGGCCCGGACAATCCGATGGGCTCGCGCGCGATGTATCTCTACTCGGGCGGCAAGGACACGCTGTTCCGCATCCACGGCACCAACCAGCCGGAATACATCGGTTCGTCGATCTCCTCGGGCTGCATCCGCATGACCAACGAGGACGTCATCGACCTCTACAACCGCGTCAAGCTCGGCACCATCGTCGTGGTGCTGGAGCCGAAGCACGGCGACTCGCCCTACAAGCCGCAGATGGCCCTGCAGGGCGGCGGCAACGTCCCCTACTGATCCCAGTCACGTCGCAATCGCGATCAAAGGCGCCGGCTTTGCCGGCGCTTTTTTGTTGGCTGCGGCTTGGACTCGGCAGCGCCTTCGGGCGTGGCCGTATCATCTGATTTCGCCGCATCCGGCTCGTCTGCCTTGCCACGGTCGGCTTCGGACGCGTCCGGCTTGGACGCGTCTGATTTGGCGGCGACTTCGCGCGGCGGCGCCGCTTCGGGGCGCCCGGCCGGCAACAGCGGCGCGACACGCGGCAGCGGATCGTAAACGTTCCACTGGCAGATCCGGTAATTGTTGCGGCGCTCGCTGAGGTCGAGATGGATGTGGTCCTCGTGGTACCAGTCCGAGCCCGGACCGAGCACGGTGGAGAAGCGGGCGCAGACCGAATGCAGCACGGTCTCGCGCAGATCGCGCGGCACGCTGCGGTCGGTCAGCGAGATCGACTTGCCGTTGGCGAGACCGAAGGCGCGGACGTCGAGCGCATTGGCGCGGCCATGTTCGGAGAGCTGCGCACCCACGACGCGATTGCGGCCGCGGCATTCGAACGAGTCGAAATTGTCGAGATTGCTGATCCCGCCCCCGAGGTTCTGCGCCAGCGGCGCGATATCGGTGCGGACCCAGTCGGCGACCGCGCTTGCCATCTTGCAGCGGAGGATCGCCGCGGGCTTGACCGCGACCTTGCGCTTGTCCGGCAGCACGATGGCCTCGAGCCGCACCAGATCCTCGCCACCGCAGCCGCCGGCGCCGTGGATATCCGGAATGCTCGGCGCGATCGCGATCTCCTCGGTGAGGGCCTGCCGACAGGCCGAAAGCTGCGGCCTGGGCGGCTCGGCGGGCTTGGCTGCTTCGGCCGGCTTGGCGGTCTCGCCGGGCCT
>DASVOL010000013.1:0-4999 GCA_036383375.1 Bradyrhizobium sp.
TATTGTCAATAATGGGGGCGATTTTGCCGCAGACCAGCCACGCTCCTGCGCCGGATTATCTCATATTGACAATAATTCCTGCCGCTCCTTAAGTGCGGCCGAACAACCACGGGAAGAGAAG
This sequence comes from Bradyrhizobium sp., assembly GCA_036383375.1. Lineage (GTDB taxonomy): Bacteria > Pseudomonadota > Alphaproteobacteria > Rhizobiales > Xanthobacteraceae > Bradyrhizobium. The sequence goes on from DASVOL010000013.1 coordinate 122, forward strand.
AAAATGGCCGACGGACTCCGCAAGGGACTGACCAGCTATGGTGACGCCGGCTTCTCGCTGTTCCTGCGCAAGGCCTTCATCAAGGCGATGGGCTATTCGGATGACGCGCTCAATCGCCCGATCGTCGGCATCACCAACACCTACAGCGACTACAATCCCTGCCACGGCAACGTTCCGCAGATCATCGAGGCGGTGAAGCGCGGCGTGATGCTGTCGGGCGCGATGCCGTTCGTGTTCCCGACCATCTCGATCGCTGAAAGCTTCGCGCATCCGACCTCGATGTACCTGCGCAATCTGATGGCGATGGATACCGAGGAAATGATCCGCGCCCAGCCGATGGATTCCGTGATCGTGATCGGCGGCTGCGACAAGACCCTGCCGGCGCAGCTCATGGCTGCCATCAGCGCCGATCTGCCGACGGTTGTGATCCCGGTCGGGCCGATGGTGGTCGGCCATCACAAGGGCGAGGTGCTCGGCGCCTGCACCGATTGCCGCCGGCTGTGGGGCAAGTATCGCGCCGGCGAGATCGACGATGCCGAGATCGAGGCGGTGAACGGGCGCCTTGCGCCTTCCGTAGGTACTTGCATGGTGATGGGCACGGCTTCCACCATGGCCTGCATCACCGAGGCGCTCGGCCTGTCGCTGCCGATGAGCGCGACGATCCCGGCGCCGCATGCCGAGCGCTTCCGCTCCGCGGAGGCCAGCGGCCGTGTCGCCGCCGAGATGGCCAAAACCAAGGGACCGAAGCCGAGCGAGATCTTGACGCCGTCGTCGTTCCGCAACGCCCAGGTCGTCTTGCAGGCCATCGGAGGCTCCACCAACGGGCTCATTCACCTCACGGCGATTGCCAACCGCTCGCCGTACAAGATCGACCTCGAGGCGTTCGACAAGCTCGGCCGCGAGGTGCCCGTGCTGGTCGACCTCAAGCCGTCGGGTGAGCATTACATGGAGCATTTCCATCATGCGGGCGGCGTGCCGAAGCTGATGGCGCAGCTCGGTGACCTCATCGATCTCGATGCCAAGACCATCACTGGCCAGACCCTGCGCGAAGTCGTCGCCAACGCCGAGGACGTGCCGGGGCAGGATGCGATCCGCTCCAAGGCGAACCCGATCAAGTCCGAAGGCGCGATGGCGATCCTGCACGGCAATCTCGCGCCGCGCGGTGCCGTCATCAAGCAGTCGGCGGCGAGCCCAAAGCTCTTGCAGCACACCGGCCGTGCCGTGGTGTTCGAGTCGGTCGAGGACATGACGCTGCGGGTCGACGACCCCGCACTCGACGTGACTGCCGACGACGTGCTGGTGCTGCGCAACGCCGGCCCGAAGGGCGCTCCCGGCATGCCGGAGGCGGGCTACCTGCCGATCCCGAAGAAGCTCGCTCGCACCGGCGTCAAGGACATGGTCCGCATCTCCGACGCGCGGATGAGCGGCACGGCGTTCGGCACCATCGTGCTGCACATCACGCCGGAGTCCGCCGTCGGCGGTCCGCTCGGCCTGGTGCGGAATGGCGACATGATCCGGCTCGATGTTGCCAAGCGCAGCATCGATCTGCTGGTCGACGAAGCCGAGTTGCAGAAGCGTCGCGCGGCACTCGCGCCGGCCGGCACGCCGGACTGGGCCAAGCGCGGCTACGCGCATCTGTTCAACGAGACCATCCTGCAGGCCGACGAAGGCTGCGATTTCGACTTCATGCGCGCCAAGGGGAAGTAGCCGGCGTCGTTGGTGTAGAGCCCAATTGTCGATAATTTCGGCGACGCAGTGCTCGATAGCCTCAGCGATCGTCTGATTCCTTCTGTTTTATTGACAATCCCGCGGGACTGGTGGGATGATCGCGTCAATCAAAAACCGGGGGAGCGTCGCGATGGGCTATTCAGCTGGGATCGTCGGGATCGCCATGGCCGCGGCAGCGTTGCTGCTGCCGGCGCGCGCGGGCGCGCAGGAGGTCAAGCATTTCCGCTTCGCCTATGACCAGCCGCGTAACACCGGCTACTCGGTCGCCGGCGACCTGTTCGCCGAGAAGCTCAAGGAATTGAGCAAGGGGACGATGATCGTCGACCAATATCCCGGCGCGCAGCTCGGCCAGGAGCCGCAGCTGCTGCAGCTCGTGAAATCAGGCGACATCGAGTTCGCGATCGTCTCCTCGGCCAACACGGCGACGATCTCGCCGCAGGCCGGCGTGATGTCGCTGCATTTCCTGTTCCGCAACGACGCCCATGTGATCAAGGCGCTGGCGGATCCGCAGGTGTTCGACGCCATCAGGACGATGATCGACGAGACCGCGCAGGGCCTGCACGTGATCGGCACCGGCTCGCAGGGCGTCCGCCACATCTACAGCAAGAAGGAAATCCACAACGTCGGCGACCTCAAGGGCGTGAAGGTCCGGGTGCAGGCGACCGCGACCGAGGACACCATGTTCCCGGCCTATGGCGCGCAGACGGTGCATATGCCGTTCGGCAGCGTCTACACCTCGCTGCAGACTGGCGTGGTCGACGCGGCCGAGAACAGCATCAATGTCTATCTCGTCAACAAGCACTATGAGGTCGCGCCCGTGCTGTCGATCACGGAGCACGAGGCCAACAATGCCCTGCTGTTCGTCTCCGACAAGCTCTGGCAGAGCCTGTCCGCAGAGCAGAAGCAATGGGTGCAGGCGGCTGCGAACGAGGTCAGCGCCAAGGAGCCGCAGAAGGCCTTCGAGCTGGAGCGGAATGCGCTGACCAAGCTGAAGTCGTTCGGCGTCAAGGTGGTCGATGACGTTGACAAGAAGAGTTTTACGGCGATCGCCGATCCCTATCTCGACAAGCTCGCCAAGGAGCTCGGCCCGCATGCGGAGAAGATCAAGAATTTGATCCGCGCGATTAATTAAAGCCCGGGTCGAGGCGGAGCGCGAGCCATGGCCATCGCCGACAGACTGGTGCTGCAACGGCAGCGGCACCTGAAATGGCGAGCGCTGGATCGGCTCGAGCTGATCCTGATGATGCTGTGCGGCCTGTTGTGCTTCGGCTTCTCGCTCTCGGTCACCGCGGACATCGTCACTCGCACCATCGGTCATCCCTGGCTATGGCTGCAGGAGGTGACCTCGACGCTGTTCATCTACGCGATCTTCATCGGTGCCGCGGTCGCGACCAGGCGCAACGATCATCTCTATCTCACCGCGCTTTCGGAGGCGATGCACGGCCGGTCGCGGCTGGTCGTCGAGATCGTCATCCGGCTGGTGGTGCTGGGCGTCGCGTTTTGCCTGGTCTGGTACGGCTATCAAAACTATCTTCGCGGCTTCGGCAGTTTCCGACTGCCGTCCGGCACGCCGATCGCCTCGCTCTATGCGGTGATCCCGCTGTCCGGCATCCTGATCGGCCTGTTCACGGTCGAGCAGCTCGTCAACGGCATCCGTAACGGCTTTGATCATCCGGAGCCGCCGGACGAGGATCTTGCGATTCCCGCGATCAACAGCAGCGCGACCACGGGAGTGCAGCCGTGAGCGCACCGGTCGTGCTGGTGTTGATGTCGTCCTGCTTCCTGTTCTTCGGCTATCTCGGCGTGCCGGTGCCGTTTTCGTTGATGGCCGGCGTGTTCATCGGCGCAATGCTGTCGGATGTCTCGCTCGCCGCGATCATCCAGAAGATCTTCGACGGCGTCGATTCCGAGGCGCTGCTGGCGATCCCGTTCTTCCTCTTGGTCGGCGAGCTCATGAGCTCGGCGAATGTCGTGGTCCGCATTGCCAATTTGTCGGTCTCGCTGGTCGGGCATATCAGGGGCGGGCTGTCGCAAGTCGTCGTCGTGTTCAGCATGTTCTTCTCGGAAATGTCGGGCTCGACCACCGCCGATGTCGCTGTCATGAGCCGCGCGCTCGGCGGGCCGATGCGGCGGGAAGGCTATGAGCCGGCCTTCATCGCCGCGATCATCGCCTCGGCCTCGACCATTGCCGCGCTGGTGCCGCCGAGCATCACGGCGGTGGTCTATGGCGCGGTCGGCAACGTTTCGATCGCCGGCCTGTTCATGGCGGGCGTGGTTCCCGGCCTGATGATCGGCTTCGGGCTGATGATCTATTGCTATTTCTTCGGCCCGTCAGGCCTGCGCAAGCCGCGGGCGCCGCTGCGCCAGATCGCATTCGCCGCCGGCGATGCCGCGCTGCCGCTGATGATTCCGGTGATCCTGCTCGGCGGCATCCTGACCGGCTGGTTCACGCCGACCGAGGCCGGCGTGGTCGCGGTCGCCTACATCATCATCGTGGTGATCCCGGCGCTCAATCGTGGTCACCTGAAGAAGATCCCGTATGATTTCTGCCTGGCCGGTTTGATCTTCTCGCTGCCGCTGATCACGATCGGCGCCGCGAACGCGTTCGGCTGGATGCTGGCCTATCTGCGCGGCGCGATCTACATCGCCGACTGGATCACCTCGATCGCCGGCAACGATCCGCATCTCATCATGCTGCTGATGGTGCTGCTGTTCACCGTGGTCGGTGATTTCATCGAGCCGGTGCCGACCATCATCATCTTCATGCCGCTGGTCAACGCGCTGACCCAGGCCGGCGACATCAATGGCGTGCATATGGGCGTCGTGCTGATCGCGACGCTCGCGTTCGGCCTGATCACGCCGCCCTACGGGCTCGTGCTGTTGATGGCCTCGAAATTCGTCGGCATCAGCTTTGCAAAAGCGCTGCGGGCGGCGCTGCCGATCTACGTCGTGTTCCTGGTCACGATCTGCTTCACGATCTATTTTCCGAAGGTCGTGCTGTGGCTGCCCAAGCAGGTGATCCCGGAATCGGTCGGCTGCTTCAAGGCGCCCGGCGGCACGGGGTATATCTGCCCGAACTAGTTGATCTCCTCCACCGTCCAGGTGCTTCCTGCACGAGCGAAACGGAACGGCGTGCCGTAACGGTTCTCG
>DASVOL010000014.1:0-2268 GCA_036383375.1 Bradyrhizobium sp.
TAGGCCGAGACGCGGTAGGTCTGCGAAGGCATGGCGCCTGAAGACATGGGGTTTTCCCTTATTTCCGTTGCTTTTCTGGCGACAATGGTAGTCGAACGAAAAGGCATGGCAAGCCTCTCGTTTTGCTCGCAATTTTCCGCACCATGGAGTACACGCAGGCCGCGCCTGCCAACCACTGAATCGATGACTGAAACCCCTGCCCAAACCCGCATCTATGTCGACGCCGACGCCTGCCCGGTGAAGGACGAAATCTATCGCGTCGCGATCCGGCTCGGCGTGCCCGTCAGCGTGGTCGCAGGCAATTTCATCCGCGTGCCGCAGGATCCCCTGATCGAGCGGATCGCCGCCGGTTCCGGCATGGATGCGGCCGACGACTGGATCGCGGAACGCGCGCATGCAGGCGATGTCGTCATCACCGCGGACATTCCGCTGGCGAGCCGCTGCGTCAAGGCCGGGGCCGACGTGATCGCGCCGAACGGCAAGCCGTTCACCGAGCAATCGATCGGCATGACGCTCGCGGTGCGCAATCTGATGACCGATCTGCGCTCGTCGGGTGAGATCACCGGCGGGCCGAAATCCTACTCGCCGCGCGACCGCTCGAATTTCCTGTCGACGCTCGACCAGACCATCCGCCGCATCCAGCGCCGCCGCGCCGAGCAGGCGCCGGCCAACGGGAATTAGCGCGATGGCTCCACCGCTCATCCAGCTCAAGGACATCAGCCTGACTTTCGGCGGCACGCCGCTGCTGTCGGGCGTCGAGCTGTCGGTCTCCGCGGGCGAACGCGTCTGCCTGATCGGCCGCAACGGCTCCGGCAAGTCGACCTTGCTGCGCATCGCGGCCGGCCTGGTCGAGCCTGATGGAGGCAGCCGGTTCGTGCAGCCCGGCGCCACCATCCGCTATCTGCCGCAGGAGCCGGATTTCGGCGAGCACAAGACGACGCTGGCCTATGTCGAGGCCGGGCTCGGCCCGGGCGATGACCATTACCAGGCGCGCTATCTGCTCGAACAGCTCGGCCTCAGCGGCGAGGAAGATCCGGCGCATGTCTCCGGCGGCGAGGCACGCCGCGCAGCGCTGGCACGGGTGCTGGCGCCCTCGCCCGACATCCTGCTGCTGGATGAGCCGACCAACCATCTCGATTTGCCGACCATCGAATGGCTCGAGGGCGAATTGGAGAGCCGGCGCTGCGCGCTGGTCCTGATCAGCCACGACCGCCGCTTCCTCACTAATCTCTCGCGCACCACCGCCTGGCTCGACCGTGGCCAGATCCGGCAGATCGAGCGCGGCTTCGGCGCCTTCGAGGCCTGGCGCGACGAGGTGTTGGCGGAAGAAGAGCGCGAGCAGCACAAGCTCGACCGCAAGATCGTCAACGAGGAGCACTGGCTGCGCTACGGCGTCTCCGGCCGCCGCAAGCGCAACGTCAAGCGGCTCGGCAATCTGTTTGCGCTGCGCGACCAGCGCCGCGACTACCGCGGCGCCACCGGCAATGCCACGCTCGCCGCCGCCGAGGCCGAGAAGTCCGGCCGCCTCGTGATCGAGGCCAAGACCATCACCAAGGCCTATGGCGAGCGCACGATCGTCGACACCTTCTCGACCCGGATCCAGCGCGGCGACCGCGTCGGCATCGTCGGCCCGAACGGCGCCGGCAAGACCACGCTGGTGCATCTTCTGATCGGCAACGATCCGCCGGATTCCGGTTCGGTGCGGCTGGGTGCCAATATCGAGATGGCAACCCTCGACCAGCATCGCGAGAGCCTCGATCCGAAGCTAACCCTGGCCGAAGCGCTCACCGGCGGCCGCGGCGATCACGTCATGGTCGGCGACAAGTCGAAGCACGTCATCGGCTACATGAAGGACTTCCTGTTCGCGCTGGAGCAGCGCGGCACGCCGCTGGAAGCCCTCTCCGGCGGCGAGCGCGGCCGCCTGATGCTGGCGCGCGCATTGGCAAAACCGTCGAACCTCTTGATCCTGGACGAGCCGACCAACGACCTCGATCTCGAAACCCTCGACGTGCTCGAGGACATGCTCGGCGATTACGAGGGCACTGTGATCCTGATCAGCCACGACCGCGACTTCCTCGATCGCGTGGTGACCTCGGTGATCGTGCCCGAAGGTCAGGGCCGCTGGATCGAATATGCCGGCGGCTACACAGACATGCTGGCGCAGCGCGGCGCCGACGTGAAGCGCGAGACGGTGAAGGCGGACGTCGCGATCGAGGAAAAGAAGGAAGCCAGAGCCGCCGCCCCCGAGGCGGCGCCCAGGCGCCGGCT
>DASVOL010000015.1:0-3769 GCA_036383375.1 Bradyrhizobium sp.
AGCCGCCGATCGCGGGGCCGATGATCAGCGCGCATCCGGTGATGCCGCTGAAAATGCCGAGCGCGCGGGCGCGCTCCTCGCGGCCGAAGGCGCCGCTCAGGATCGCCATGGCCAGCGGCATCACCAGCGCCGCGCCGGCGCCCTGCAGGGCACGTGCTGCGATCAATGCCGCAACGTCGCCGGCCAGCGCGCAGGCCGCGGAGGCCACGACGAACAGGCCGATCCCGGCCGCGAACATCCGGCGCCGTCCAAAACGATCGCCGAGCGCCGCGCCGGTCAGCAGCAGCACCGCGAAGCTCAGGTTGAAGGCGTTGACGGTCCATTGCAGGGTCTCGACGGCGCTGCCGAAATCGGCGCGGATGGTGGCGAAGGCCGTGGTCATGATCATGGCGTCCAGCGCCATCATGAAGGATGCCAGCGCGGTGAGGCCGAGCACCCAGCGCTGCTCGGCGCGCTGTTCAGGGGTCTGCATGGTGGTTCTCCGTTGGCCCGCCGCAGGGGTTGCGGCGCGCTTCGCAGGCCAGGACGAACCGGAGCGGCCAAAGGATGCGGCCGAAAAATTATTTTTGCCGGACCGCATCCTTTGGCCGTCCGCGAACGTCCTTAGGGCTGACGCGGCCGGTTCAGGTCGCAGAACAGGCCAAGGAGGCTGCGATGAGACGGACCCTGATCAGGTACAAGACCAAGCCGGACATGGCGGAGAAGAATGCCGCGCTGGTGGCGGCGGTGTTCGCCGAGCTGAAGGCGGCCAGCCCGGACGGCGTGCGCTACATGACCCTGCGGCTGGAGGACGACACCTTCATCCACATGGTCGAAACCGCGGCCGATGACGGCTCTAGCCCGATCCCGAAGCTGGCGGCGTTCCAGACCTTCCAGGACGGCATTCGCGATCGCTGCGCCGAGCCGCCGCTGGTTCGCAGTGCTGTGATTGTCGGAAACTATCGTATGCTGGATGCGCCGTGAACCGAGTTGGCGGAGCCATCATGACGTCACCACCCCAGGCGCCGGCCGAGGTCGAGGCGCTGCTGGCGGCGATGCGGCCAAGGCTGCATCGCTACTGTGCCCGCATGGTCGGATCGGTCATCGACGGCGAGGATGTGCTGCAGGACGCGTTGATCAAGGCGATGGAAGCCTTCGCGTCCGCCGCCCCGATCCAGCATCCGGAAGCCTGGCTTTTCCGGATCGCGCACAATACCGCGCTCGATTTCCTCAGGCGGCGCAACCGACAGGACGCGCTGCACGCGCCGGAGGAGGTGGACATGATGGCCGGAGAGCTTGACGACGTCAGCCGCCGCGAGATCGCTGCAAGCAGCCTGCGCACCTTCATGCGGCTGCCGGTGGCGCAGCGCTCCAGCGTGATCCTGATGGACGTGCTCGGCTGCTCGTTGCAGGAGGTCTGCGGCATCATGGATTTCAGCCTGCCCGCGGTGAAGGCCGCGCTGCACCGCGGACGTACGCAACTGCGCGCGTTCGCCCGCGAGCCGGACGATGCGCCGCGGCCCGGCCTGTCGTCGGCCGATCGCAACAGGTTGAACGCCTATGTCGGCCGCTTCAACGCTCACGACTTCGATGCCATCCGCGCCATGATCGCTGACGACATCAGGCTCGAGCTCGTCAACAAGACGCGGCTGAACGGCAAGGCCGAGGTGTCACGCTACTTCGGCAATTATGCGAAGGTCGATGACTGGCACCTGGTGACTGGACAGGTCGATGGACGTCCCGCGATCCTGGTGTTCGATCCGAATGCGCAGGATGGCCCGCCGCGATCGTTCATGCTGCTTGACTGGTCCGCCGACAAGGTCGCGACCATCAGGGATTTTCGCCACGCGGCCTATGCGATCGACGGTGCCGAATGGGCGGTGGATCAGGGGTGATCGCCTATCAATGCGTGAAGCAGTGACCGTGCCGCAAACTCACTGTCGTCCCGGACAAGCGAAGCGCGATCCGGGACCCATAACCACCAATCGGAGTTGGTTTGTGACGCTGGGGCCACAGCCCTCTTCAACAACACAACCCTGTGGTTATGGGTCCCTGCTTTCGCAGGGACGACGATGGTGTGTGGGGCCCGCTAACGCGTCTTGCCGCCGAACTCGCCGTTGGCGATCCGCGCGACACGGCTGCCGGTTGCAGCCGGTGCGCTGCTTCGTTCAAACATGCCATCGCTGCTGCTCTCGCGCGGCAATGGCGACGCTTCATGAGAATGGCCGCTGCCCGGCCAGAACATCAGGACCAGGTTCATCACGCCATTGACGGTCGTGCCGACCACCGTTGTGGTGTGCTGATAGGTCAGCGCATATTCGGGAAATCGTCCGGCAACGGCCCTGTCGAGTACCATGAGGGCGATCCAGGCCGCCATTACGCAGACCGGATCCCATCCGATGTCGCGCACGCGCATCGACTGCAGCATGAAGCAGACGACTAGCATGCCATAGAAGGCAAAGATCAAGGCGGGACTGCTCGCCGCCTGCGCCAGCAACACGTCCGTCCTGCCGCTCGCCGGTGCGTTGCCCGTGATACCGTAGACCAGCATCAGGAAGCCGATGCCCGCCACGAAGCCGCAGAAGAAGAAGGCCAGCCGGCCCATCCGAGCGTTGAAGCCGAAGATGTAATTCAGCATGTGAGCATCCCTTTGGCTGGAACCATCACCGGCTGATGCTTTCCGGACCATAAAGCCGCGACCGCTCTCACCGCATGTGGTTTCCGGTCGCTTTACCGAATGCCTAAAGCCTGCTGCACTGTGTCCCGGAGGCAAGGGGGCACCTGCGACAATCGTTGCCTACGCAACCGGCATTATATTTCTTGCCATGGCCGATTTGGACGAATTATGATGCACGGTGCTGGGGTATGCGCCGAAGGTTCTAATCGAGGGCCGTCGGTTCATGCTTGCTGCACACTTGCGATATCGCGCACAAAACACGTCACAGAACGACGCGCGCAAAGCGTGACCCCCGGGCCCAAATGATCAAGCCTGGCGGGATCTTTGGTTGAGGAGGGGAGTGAATATGAAAAAGGCATTCTGGCTGGCAGGCGCCATGGCTTTGGCGCTCGCGCAGCCCGCGACGGCGGCTGACAGCGTCAAGATCGGCTTTGTCTCGACCTTCAGCGGTCCGACCGCCGTGATCGGCAACGACATGCGCAATTCGTTCGAGCTCGCGCTCGACCACCTTGGCCGCAAGATCGACGGCAAGCCGGTCGAGGTGATCTACGAGGACGACCAGCAGAAGCCTGACGTCGGCAAGCAGAAGACCGAGAAGCTGGTGCAGTCCGACAAGGTCGACTTCATCGTCGGCTACATCTGGTCGAACGTGCTGCTGGCTTCGCTGAAGACCGCCGTGGATTCGAAAACCTTCCTGATCTCGGCCAATGCCGGTCCGTCGCAGCTCGCCGGCGAACTGTGCTCGCCTTACGTGTTCTCGACCTCCTGGCAGAACGACCAGACGCCCGCCGCGATGGGCCTCTACATGAACCAGAAGGGCGTCAAGTCGGTGTTCCTGATCGGTCCGAACTACGCCGCCGGCAAGGACATGCTCGCGGGCGTGAAGAGCACCTTCAAGGGTGAGGTGGTCGGCGAGGAATACACGGTGTGGCCGAGCCAGCTCGACTTCTCAGCCGAGCTGACCAAGGCGCGCAATTCCAAGGCCGAGTCGATCTTCGTGTTCTATCCGGGCGCCGCCGGCGTCCAGTTCCTGAACCAGTACGCCCAGGCCGGCATCAAGGCGCAGATCCCGCTCTATACCGCCTTCACCGTCGACGAATTGTCGCTGCCGCT
>DASVOL010000016.1:0-6947 GCA_036383375.1 Bradyrhizobium sp.
CTTGCCGAGCAGATCGATCTCGGCCGCATCGACGTCGCCATCGGCGTGTTCTCGTCGCCGCCGAGCCGCTTCCGCACGGCGCTGCTGTTCGAATATGACGACGTGCTGATCGTCGGCAAAAAGCGCAAGCTCGGCCGGCTCGACAAGGCCAAGCTCGCGAGCCTGCCGCTGGTCGTCGTCTCCTTCGGCGGCGAGCAGGAGGGCGCGATCGGCGGCTTCATCTCCGAGCGCGGGCTCGCCAGACGGTCCGAGATGTACGATCGCCCGGCGCTCGAACGGGCGCTGGCCGACAGCGACCGGCCGCCACGGATCGCAGTCTCGCTGCCGCATTTTCTTGCCCTGCCCGCGCTGCTGATCGATTCCGAACTGGCGGCGATCGTTCCGCGGCCGCTGGCGCGCGCGCTCGAGCAGGCGCATGCGATCACGACCCATGAACTGCCCTACACCACGACGCCTGTGGAGGTTCGGCTGCTCTGGCACGAACGCGTCGAGGACGAGCCGTCGCACGAATGGCTGCACGAGGTGCTCCGGCGCGCTACCGAGGAGCTCAGGCGCGGCCGCTAGCGGCCGCGCTCGATCCACGATCATCGGCCGACACTCATTGCGCGGCCATGACGGCTGATATCGGCACCCAACGCTCGCCATCGAAACGCTGCGGCCGCAGCGAGGTGATCAGGCGATAATCGTCCGGGCTGCTGTTGACGGTGATGCCCGGGATCAGGCCCGGAAGCGCAAGGTTCTTCAGCGCGGTGGCCTGCTTCATGATGTTTTGCCGGGACAGATCGTCGCCGCAGGCCTCGATGACTTTGGTCATGAGGACCGCGACGTTCCATCCGGTGAAGTTCAGCTGATCCTCGATATCCCCCTCGGGATAGTATTTCTTCATGAAAGCCAGCCACTCCAGATAAGCGGGATCGTTGGCCCATTCGGGATCACCGACCGACTTGGTCGGTGTCGCCGAGATCGCGCCCTTGGCGTTTTCGAGCCCGGCCGGCTTGAGGATGGTCGGCACGAAGTTGCTGCCGATCGGCAGGAACTGCTGCGCATGCCAGCCAAGCTCACCCGCCTTGCGGATCGCCTGCGAGGTGAACTTGCCGGTCGACGCATTGAGAAAGATGTTGGCATTGGTGCTGGCCAGCGCGACGACCTGCGAATCGACCGTCGGCGACGTGACCTCGTAGGGCGAGGCCGCGACGATCTCGGCCTTGGGATCGAGCCGGGCCAGCTCGGCCTTGAAGCTGCGGAGATATTCGCGGCCATAGTCGTCGTTCTGATACAGCACGGCGACGCGCGAGCCGGGCGTGTGCTCGGCCACCAGCCGCGCGTAGATCGCAGCCTCGGTGCTGAACAACGTCATCCCGGAGATGGTGTAGGGGCTGGTTTTCGGGTCGGCAAAGCGCTCGCTGGCCGCGAACACGAACAGCTGGGGGATCTTCTTGGCGTTGAGATATTTCTGGACCGCCGCATTCTGCGCTGTCCCCATGCTGCCGAAGATCGCGACCGCCTCATCGTTCTCGATCAGCCGGCGCGTCTGCTCCACGGCCTTCGACGGGCTGTAGCCGTCATCGAGCGAGATCAGCTTCACTTTGTGACCATTGATGCCGCCGCGATCGTTGATCATCTGGAAATAGCGGGTCTGCACCTTGCCGACCGCGCTCAGCGCCGACGCCGGCCCGCTATAGGGCATGGTCTGGCCGAGGATCAGTTCGGTCTCGGCCGCCTTGGCCGAGCCATAGGCGGCCGCCAAGGCCACGAACAAGATTATCGCGCGAAGTCCGCGCATGAGGCTCCTCCCTGTTTTCTTACTCGGAATATTCTTCCTAGGAAGATAAATGTCAACCGCAACGAAAGGCGGCAATTGGCCGCTCCGCGGCGCGAGACGTGGGACTTGCAGCGAGACGAGGTACTTGCGGGGCGACACGTCAGTCCGACGGTGATAAATTGCCGCGACGCATGATGCCGGCGCCGTTGGCCCGGGAGGGGATTGGAAGGAATGAAGAAGAGCAGCGTGTCACGCCGCGCCGAACCTGCGATCAAGCAGCCCACGCCCGACAGCACCCTCTACGACGACATCGAAGCCGCCTGGCTCGCGCAGCGCCCGGACCTCGACCTCGCCGCGGCCTGCACACTGCTGCGGCTGGAGCGCGTCAACCAGCTGCACGAATTGCGTCTGCAACAGATCGCGAAAGCCGTCGGCCTGCAAACCGGTGAGCTCTACGTCCTGCTCGCGCTCAGGCGCTCGGGGAAGCCGTACGAGTTGCGCCCGACCGACCTGTTCCGCGCGCTCCTCGTCACATCGGGCGCCATGACCAAGCGCGTGGCGCGGCTCCAGGAAGGCGGCTTCGTCCTGCGCGTCTCGGCCAGCGACGATGGCCGTTCGGAGTTGGTCCGCCTCACCGCCAAGGGTCTTGCGACCGCAGACCGCGGCATTGCCGAGGTCGCGAGGGTGGTTGAGGGCGTGACCGAGGCGAGCGGGCTCACCAAGGCGGAACTCGCGATGCTCGACCGCTGCCTGCGCAAGCTGCTCGCCGTCAGAACCGTGAAGGCGCCGAAGAAGTCCGGCCGGCTTGCGGCAGCGGACTAGCTGCCGCTGCCTGCAACACTACGCGACCGCCTTGTCACCGCGCTTCAGAAGCGATTTGAGATCGCATGAGCGGTCTTCGGCCTGCTCCGGCGTCGGCGAGATGCCGGCTGCGATCAGGCGCCGCGCCACCATCTGGTCGCCGGGATTGTTGATGCTGTCGACGGCGACAAGCTTGCCCTGCCGGTAATTGAACACGGAGAACCGGCCGGCTTCGACCGCGCCGCGGATCACGGTGCGGTCGCTGCGCGCGGCGAGGCCAACGGTCTGGAGCTTGAGATCATGCTGATCCGACCAGAACCTCGGCACGCTGTCGTACGGCTCGTGGCGATCAGCGATCGCAAGCCCGACCGTCCTTCCCTGGTCCTGCGCGTGCTGAACCGACTCCAGCCTGATCCAACCCTCGGCAAACCGGCTGTAGTGATTGGCGCAGTCGCCGGCGGCATAGATGCCGCGGCATGCCGTTCGGCCATGCTCATCCACCACAATTCCGTTGGCACATTCGAGCCCTGCGGCAGCGGCGAGCTCATCATTGGCGATGCCGCCGATGCCGACCACGACAAGATCCGCGCCGAGACGGATGCCGTCGTTCAGCTCGACCGCCGCAACCCGTCCGCCATCTCCGATAACTGCCGAAACCGCCGCGCCGAACTTCACGGCAACGCCGGCCCGGACGTGACGATCGAGCAGGAAACGCGACACCACCGGCGAGACTGCCCGTTCGAGCAACCGCGATGCCGCCTCGATCACCGTCACGCGCTTGCCGAGCCTCGCTGCCGAGGACGCGACCTCGAGACCGATGAAACCGCCGCCGACGATCACGATTTCGCTGGCCTCGCCGAGCCGCGCCTTGAGATCGACGGCATCGGCGATCGACCTGAGATAGCAGACGCCCTCGAGGTCAGCGCCGCGGACTGAGATCCTCCGGGCGCGCGAGCCGGTGGCGATGACGAGGCTGTCGAAATCGAGCACGGAGCCGCCCGCCAACGCGACCCGGCCTGCGTTGCGATCGATCTCGACGACGCGGTGGCCTTGACGCAGCTCGATCTCGTTGCCAGCGAAAATGGCCTCGTCGTGCATCAGGAGACCCTGCGCGCCGATCTCGTCGAGCAGAAAATCCTTTGACAGCGGCGGCCGCTGATAGGGCAGCGCGGGCTCGTCGGCGATCACGGTCACCGGTTCGGCATAGCCCGCGTCACGCGCAGTGAGGGCCGCCTGAAGGCCGGCATAGGATGCACCGATGACGACGAGGCCGCTCACAGTTTGACGTCCGCACCGCGATCGCCGACCGCTTCCAGCGCGGCGCCGCCGTCGAGCTGCACATAGATCTCGCCGTCGCGGATCTCGACCTTGAAGGCCGCGACATCCTTGTAGGCACTCGATCGGCACTTGCCGTCACGGACATCGAACGTCGCACCATGAAGCGGGCATTCGATCACGTGCCCTTCGAGAAATCCTGATGACAGCAGCGCAAACGCGTGCGAGCAGACGTCGTCGGTTGCGAAGATGTCGTCGTCGACCTTGTAGAGCGCGACGCGGCGGTCGCCCACCTTGAAGCCCAGCGGCTCGCCTTCCGACAGTTTCGCGGCAGCACAGAGATGGTGCCAGGTCGATTCTTGCAAAGTCATGGGATGACACTCCGGGCCAATGCAGGGAGATGGGCGCGGACACGGCCGCGCCCGGACTTCCGATCAGCGGGGAATCTGCCGCCAATCCTCGGAGGCTGAAGCGAGCCGGCCACCAACCGCGCGGATGTCCTTGTAGGACATGGTCTCGCTCTGGCCGCTCTTCGGCGCCTTGCCGGTCATGAAGCCGCGCACCTCGTCGAGCAACTGGCGTCGCACCCTGACGATCGCCTGGTCCGCCGAGCAGAGATATTCCTGCGAACGGTCGACGATCGGCCCCATGCTGACCATGACAACGAAATCCTCGATGACGATCTCGTGGAAGCCGGTGCTGTTGCCGGCATCCATGATCTGGCGGTTCTGGCCCCAATTGGTGCCTTGATCGCCCGGCAGGCCGCCCGCCATCGGCCACTGGTTGGCGCGCTGCACCTTGCGCCAGGAATCCACCGGCTTCTCGGGATTATAGAAGATGTACCACTGGATCAGGTTCTCGTCGTCGATCGGCACTGCGATGATCGCGGTGCGATCCTGCTGCGGTCCGGAGAAGATCGGCGCGATCAGGCCGTAATAGGGCATCACGAACTCGGTGACGCGTGCGAGGCACGATCCGTCCGGCGCGGTGCGCAGCGCCGCGGCGCGGAAGCCATAGGACTTCTTCTCGAACTCGTAGCCGACTTCGGTGTTGACGCGGGTGGCCCCGAAATCGGTCGACGATGTTGCGGTCCAGCTCTGGTGCAGCAGCGCGACATGCGAGGAATCGATGGTGGCCTCTACGCCCTGCAGCCAATTGGCATTGAGCTCGATGCCGGCCGCGTAGACCTGGTCCGGCGGCAGATCCATCCACTCGAAGTCGGGCGCGGGCGGCGCCGCGCCCTCGCCGAGCCAGACCCAGATCAGCCCGGCGCCTTCCCGCACCGGATAGGCTTTCGCCCTGACGGTCTTGGCGAATTCCCTGGGGTTGTTCGGCTCGTTGGGAACATCAAGCACTTCGCCGTGCGCATTGATCTTCCAGCCGTGAAACAGGCAGGTCAGCGAGCAGTCGTCGACCCGCGCCAGCGCCAGCGAGGCGCCGCGGTGCGGACAGGCCTCGTCGAGGAAACCAACGCTGCCGTCCTTGCCCCTGAACGCCACGAAGTTGCGACCGAACAGCTTGACCCGGACCGGCGCCTCGCCTTTGCGCACGCGCACCGAAAGCACGGCCGGCAGCCAATAATGCTGCCGTAGCATGCGTCCCATCGGCGCGTCACCCGTGACGCGGCACAGCAATTCGTTCTCTTCCCTGGTGACCATCGCGAAACCTCCCTGGTTGACGCCTTCGACGTTCTGCGTCTAATATCTTCCTAGGAAGATTGTTGTCAAGATGTCTTCCATAGAAGCCATCTCGGGAGATTGCATGACCAAGGGACGCCTCAAGGATCGCATCGCGCTGGTGACGGGAGGAAGCCGCGGGGTTGGAAAGGGCGTGGCGATCGGCCTCGCCGAGGCCGGCGCGACCGTGATCGTCACGGCGCGCACGCGCAACAGCGGCGAATCGGAATGGCCCGGCTCGCTGGATGAGACCATCGCAGCGATCGACGAGGCCGGCGGCCGAGGCATCGGCCTGCTGTGCGATCATTCCGACGACGGTTCGGTGCAGGAGGTGTTCGACCTGATCCGGCGCGACCACGGCCGGCTCGACGTGCTGGTCAACAACGTGTTCGCAGCGCCGAACGTGATGCCGGTCAATGTGCCGTTCTGGCAGGTCCCGGCCTCGCTGTGGGACACCATGCATCGCGTCGGCCTGCGCTCGCATTTCGTCGCCAGCCAATTCGCGGTGCCGCTGATGCTGCCGCAGGCGCGCGGCCTGATCGTCAACACCTCGTCGGGCGGCGGCGTCAGGTACACGTTTAACGTACCCTTCGGCGTGCAGAAGTCAGGCGTCGACCGGATGGCGCGCGACATGGCGCATGAACTGCAGCCGTTCGGCATCGCCGCGGTCTCGATCTGGCCCGGCTACATCAAGAGCGAGAAGCTTGCGACGCAGCCCGACCGCGTGCCACCAGCGCTCGCCAGGCTGATTGCCGAGCGCGGCGAGACACCGCTGTTCGCCGGACGCGCGGTGGCCGCACTCGCCGGCGATCCCGAGATGATGGCCAAGAGCGGCCAGATCCTGCTCGCCTCGGAGCTCGCGGCCGAATACGGCTTTACCGACATCGACGGCAAGGTCCCGCCGCCGCCGAGTCGCGATCCGGCGCCGCTTGCCGTGTTCAAGCCGACCGTCGCGACCTGAGAGCGGCCGATCAGACGTCGAAGAACACGGTCTCGTTGTCGCCCTGCAGGCGAACGTCGAACGTGTAGGTGTTGCCGGAGCCCGCCTTGCGCTTCGCGATCAAGGTGGCGCGGCGGTCGGCCGGCACCAGCGCGAGCACGGCATCGCCGGCATTGCCGGCTTCGTCGTCGAAGTAGATCCGGGTGTAGAGATGCAGCAGCATGCCGCGCGCGAACACCGCGAGCACGATGTGCGGCGCCTGCGGCTTGCCGTCGGCATCCGGCACTGTGCCCGGCTTGATGGTGTCGAACGCATAGAAGCCGCTCTTGTCGGTGCCGCAGCGGCCAAAGCCCTTGAAGCTTGAGTTCGGCAGCGCGCGCGCATCCTGCGGATCGGAGAAGCGGCCCTGGCTGTCGGCCTGCCAGATCTCCAGCATGCAATCCGGGATCACGGCGCCGTCGCCGTCATAGACGGTGCCCTCGACGCGGATCCG
>DASVOL010000017.1:0-18001 GCA_036383375.1 Bradyrhizobium sp.
ATGGCAAATGAATGCGGCCAAGGATCGTTCGCGCAGACAACTAAATGTGAAGGCCAAGGAACCTGCGTTCGCTATTCGACCTCGCCGATCTTCTTCGCAGCGGCGATCAAGCGCGCGCTGTCGTCTGCAACAAATTTTGAAGACTCCGCCTCCCCCGCAAGCGCAGGGCAATCGCATATGGCGGCGAAAAGCTTGGCGTTGCGACTTCCACGTTCGTCATGGCCGGGCCTGTCCCGGCCATCCACGTCTTTCTCACGCGGAAACCAAGACGTGGATGCCCGGCACAAGGCCGGGCATGACGAGTTTGCGGAGAGATCGAGCCAATATGCGATTGCCCTGTCCCGCAAGCGGGAGATGTGCAGCAGTTTGCCGCGAGGCCGGTTCAACCTGACTTCACAACGCTAGCGCTTGCGCGCCGCCTTACGCGTCTTTGCGACCGGCCGCTTCTTCGCCGTGCCGCGCTTGGTTGCGGTCTTCTTGCTGGCGGCTGCACGGCGAACCGGGGCGGCCGCTCCCGGACGTTTGCGCGCCACGGCCTTCTTGACCGCCTTCCTGGCTGAACTCTTGGCGGCCTTCTTCGCCGCCTTCTTCGCTGCTTGCGGGCGCGCGCGCCGCGCCGTCGACGCGCTCCGGCGACGTGCGCCGCCTCCACCAACGGGAACGATGTGGTCGTCGGCATCGAGCGTGAGCTGCTGGAGCTGATATGCCGGCAGGAAGCTCGGATCGTTGTAGAGCTTGCTCAAGCTGGCCTGATCGAACTTGCCGCCCTGCCCGCGATCCTCACCTGCGCCGGCGCGCCAGGCTGCCTCCCAGACCCGGGCCAGCGTCTTGGCGCCGTCCTGCATGCATGCCGCTGTGGCATCCTTCAGCTTCGACCACAGCACGTCGACCTGGCCGCTTCCCATATGCGAGTTGAACAGATTGACGATCGTCATCGGCGGCAGCCGCTTCACGGTGCGCTGCATCAGCGCGACCACGGCGACCGCAGCGTCGCGGCCGGTCGGCGTGCCGCCCGCAACGATCTCCGCGACGTCGCTGGTCCGCGCGTCCCGGATCATCTTGATGAGATCCTTGCCGTGGCGGCCGATCATCGTGGTCTCGTACACGCTGTGCACCTTGGCGTGCTTCTTGTCGTTCGGATCGAGCCCATGGTGGAATTGCGAGATGTGCAGCGGCTGGCAGGCATCGCCGATGTAATGGGCGACGATTCCCGCGGCGCAGACGAATTCCAGCTTCTTGTTGGCGGCGGCATAGTCGACCATCTCGTCGAAGATCTGCCAGACCCGGAACGGCAACGCGCCGCGGCGGTCCTCGCCGATCCCTTCGTAATAGTCATTCCAGACCTTCGGATCGACGTTCCTCGTGGACTCGGCGCAAAGATCCAGCAGCGTCTTGCCGTCCTTGCCCGGCTTGTCCATGTCGGCGAAGTGGTTGCTCTCGTCGGTGTGCCGGGTGAAGCGCCAGACCAGATCGGCGACGTCGGCCAGCGGCGCGAATGCACCGCGCTGGTATGGCTTGAGGTCGGCAAGCAGCTTGTCGTCGAGGCCGATATTGTCGGAATTGGCGTCCATCATGACCGAGAGCTTCGGCAACTTCGCATCGATCAGGCCGGTCGCATAGGCGCCGATCTTGACGTGTCCCCATTCGCCCCAATACTCGGTATGGCCGGCGTTCCAGTCGCCGATCAATTCGACATCGAGCTCGCGGCACAGCGTCGCCATGCAGATGCCGAGCGCGACCTGCATCGGAATCTTGCCGCCTGATCCGAACAATTCCTGGCCGCCCCATTCCAGCGCCAGGGGACTGAGGATGCGCGCGCCGCCGGCGTTCTTCTTCGCGTCCGGATCGTCGAGAAACCAGACCGTGCCGGAATCGCCGGGATAGTTGTTGAGCGGCGTGTCGCTATCGCGCGGACCGATCACGAAATCGCTGACATATTCCATGCCGCCGACGGTCTTGTAGCGATAGAACAGGCCGATGATCTTGCCCTTCATCAATCCGCTGGTCGCGCCGAAGGCGATCAGCGGCTGGTTGATGATCTCGAGGCGGAAGGTGCCGACATTGAGATCGACGACGTCGCCGACCTGGCCGACGCCGTAGACCTGCGCGGTCCAGCCCTTGACGTCGTCGATGCGGATCAATCCGGCATCGAGATTGGCCACCACGCGCGCGCCGGGCCAGCCGGGATAGACGTCGCTGAAGGCGCGCTTGCCGAGCTGCAGCGCATCGCTGACGCCAAGACGGCGATCGGTGTTCTTGAAGCCGGCGAAGATCTCGCGCCCTGCCGCGCCGACCACGTGGCGGTTGGAGAGCGCAAACACGGTCTCGCCATTGCTGACGAGACAGCCGATTGAGCCGCGATGGATCTTGCCCTGGATCATGGTCTGGACCGGAAAGCCGCCGCCGACCAGGTCGCTCTTGAACACCGGCGGATCGACGACGCCGGGGCTTTCCTCGTTCGGATCGACCTTGACGACGCAGGTGGGCACGACGCGCCCGTCCGGCAGATACAGGAACGGCGGCACCAGCTGGTCCTGCTTCTCCGGATGGTTCTTCAAATCGGAGCGCTTCATCCAGTCCCGCACAAAGACGAGGATGCAGGGCCACGACCAGTCCTTGACCGACGAATTGAACAGCGTGCGCGGTCCGAGCGCCTGCGGCTTGGAATGGTGCCGCCGCTCGGTCGCGTTGCGGTCGTTGTCGCGGATCAGATAGCGGCCGATCGCCGTGGCGTAGACCGATTGCAGATGGGCCAGATGCACGTGATAGGCCTCGCGGGCATCGAGCAGGTCCTTCACCGACAGTGACGTGAAATCGTGCTTGGTCAGATCAATCATCTGGTTCCTCCGAAAATGCGCTTGGCGGCAACAGGTTCAGGACGCAGGAATAGACGATCGCGGCAGCCCACGATCGTGGGTTAGTTCACACAACTTATACAATTTAAAAGGGATGACACGAATGTGACGGGTCACGCGGCCCGCTGTGTGTGCGTGCGAGCCGTCCGCTATTCCGGTGCGCGCGGCCTTCTATTTCCGCTGGGCGCGGCCTTTAGCGAAATGGCTGGCGAGGAAATCCGCCAGCACCTCGACGCGGGCAGGACGCGGGCCGCCAGGCGGGGTGACGAGATGCACGGCGCCCTCCGGCTGCTTCCAGCCTTTCAGGATCACCTCGACCTCGCCGCGCGCGATCGCGTCGCCGACGATGAAGTCGGGCAGATCGGCGATGCCGAGGCCGGCGAGCAGCGCGGGCATCACGGCCTCACCATTGTTGACCCGCAACTGACCGGCGGGACGCACGCTCGCCTGCTCGCCCGATGCATTGGTGTAGTGCCAGACGCCCTGGGTCGAGAGGTAGGCGTAGCCGAAGCATTTGTGCTCGGCGAGATGCATCGGATGGGTCGGCCGGCCGTAGCGCTTCAGATAGGACGGCGCTGCCACCGTGTAGCGAGGCATGCCGCACAGACGGCGCGCGATCAGCGAGGAATCCGGCAGCCGCGCGATGCGCAGGCCGGCGTCAAAGCCTTCGCCGATCAGATCGACGGTGGCATCGCTCAGATGCAGATCGATCGCGACCTCCGGATAGGCCTCCATGAATTCCGGCAGCAGCGGCGCCACCGTCGTTACGCCGAAAGTCATGGGCACTGCGAACCGCACCAGGCCGCGCGGCGTGGTCGATTGCGCCAGCGCCTCGCTCTCGGCGGCCTCGCCGTCGGCCAGCAGCCGCGCAGCGCGCTCAGACAATTTCTGCCCGGCATCGGTCAGCGCCAGCCGCCGCGAGGTGCGGTTGAACAGCCGTGCGCCGAGCCGCTCCTCCAGCCGGCTGACCGCCTTCGAGACCGTCGCCTTGGACAGCGAGAGTTCGGTCGCAGCCGCCGCAAACGACCGTAATTCCACGACTTTTGCGAAGATCGCGAGCGCCTCGAAGTCCGGCAGTTTCGACATGGCAGCTGCCCCGATTGCTAAATATGGAAACAATGAGTTTCAATAGTTTCTATTTATATACCACAGCCGGAGGCATATCCAAGGGCCAACGAGATCGAAACCAACCTATCGAACGGAGCAACACATGATCGAACTCAGACCATTCGCAGAGCTTGGCGGTGCCGACCACGGCTGGCTGAAGGCCAAGCACCACTTCTCCTTCGCGAGCTACTACGATCCGGCCAATGTCAGCCACGGCGCGCTGCGCGTGTGGAACGACGACGAGATCGCGCCCAACTCCGGCTTCCCGGCGCATCCGCATGCCAACATGGAGATCATCACCTATGTTCGCGAAGGCGCGATCACGCACCAGGACTCGCTCGGCAACAAGGGACGCACCGAGGCCGGCGACGTACAGGTGATGAGCGCCGGCAGCGGCATCCGTCACTCCGAGTACAATCTGGAACCGTCCAAGACCAAGATCTTCCAGATCTGGATCGAGCCGACGACGAAGGGCGGCCACCCGACCTGGGGCTCGAAGCCGTTCCCGAAGGCGGACCGCTCGGGCAAGCTCGTCACCATCGCCTCCGGTATCGACGGCGACAACGACGCGCTGCCGATCCGCGCCGATGCGCGGGTGCTCGCCACCACGCTGAAGGCCGGCGAGAGCGCGGAATACGCCGCCGATAAGGCCCGTCACCTCTATCTGGTGCCGGCGGCCGGCAGCATCGAGGTCAACGGCGTGCGCGTCAATGCGCGCGACGGCGCCGCGATCCGCGATGAAGCCAAGTTGAAGATCACCGCGCTCGAGGATGCCGAGCTCGTGCTGGTCGACGCGGCCTGATCATCACTCACCCTGCATGCGCGGACGGACGTCCGCGCATGCCCCTCCCCCAATCATCTTCCCCTACCTCACCCTACAAAGGAGGCCATCATGGCCAAGGTTCTCGTCCTCTATTACTCCGCCTACGGTCACATCGAAGCGATGGCGAATGCCGTCGCCGAAGGCGCGCGCGAAGCCGGCGCCACCGTCGACATCAAGCGCGTACCCGAGCTGGTGCCGGCCGAAGTCGCGAAAGCCTCGTACTACAAGCTCGACCAACCCGCGCCGGTCGCAGAGATCAACGACCTCGCGAATTATGACGCGATCATCGTCGGCACCGGCACCCGGTTCGGCCGCATGGCCTCGCAGATGGCCAACTTCCTCGACCAGGCCGGCGGGCTCTGGGCCCGGGGTGCGCTGAACGGCAAGGTCGGCGGCGCCTTCACCTCGAGCGCGACCCAGCACGGCGGCCAGGAGACCACGCTGTTCTCGATCATCACCAACCTCTTGCATTTCGGCATGACGGTGATCGGCCTGAACTACGGCTTTGCCGGACAGATGAAGCTCGACGAAGTCACCGGCGGCGCGCCCTACGGCGCCACCACGATCACCGGCGGCGACGGCAGCCGCCAGCCCAGCGAGAACGAACTCGCCGGCGCCCGCTATCAGGGCCGCGCCATCGCAGAGGCCGCCAAGAAGCTGCATGGCTGAACTTCACGGCTGAGCTCCAGCGCTGAGCTTCACTGATACGACAAGGGCTGCATTCTCGTTCGGGAATGCCGCCCTTCGTCAGTCATCCTCGCGCGAGGGCGTCGCCTTGCCGAGCGCCTGTTTCAGCCGCGCAGTCAGCTCCGGATAATGACGCAGCGCGAGCACGGCACGGTCACGCAGCGCGTGAGGCTGCCCGCGCCAGCTCAAGGGCGCGCTGAGGTCAACCAGTGGCGTGCGTTGCGGTCCGAACCGCCGCTTGTAGCTGTAATTGCCGATCGAGAAATCGAACTCCCGCACACCATCCTTGTGTAGCGCTGCGATGGTGCGATCGACGATCAGCCGGCCCGGCGAACAGGCCGACCATTTGCCGCCGGCATTGCTGATGCGGAGCATGACGTAGCGCGAGCCGGTGCGGATGCCGAGCAGTGTCGCCACGACTTCGTCGTGGGTCGCAAGCGCGGTCATGACAGCATAGCCCCGACTGGTGCCTTCGCGCACGAGGTCGCGATAGAAGGCGGCGGAGTCCGCATTGTCGAGCACGTAATTGAGCCCCAGACTGTTCAGCCGCGCGCCCTGTTGCACTTCCGTGACGGACAGCAGGTCCAGCGCCTCGTCGGTATCCGTGGCGATCCTGAACGATGCGGACCGCTCGCGCACGAACACGCGCCAGCTCCGTCCCAATTCCTTGCGAACCTTGCGGCTCAGCTCGTAGCGCCAGGCGTTGTGGTCGTCGCCGATGGTCAAGAGATTGCCGTTGACCACCGACGGCCCGATGCCATCGAGCAGCGCCAGCGGATTGGATCGCGTCGCGAGCTTGACCGGCATCTTGCGAAACCGGATGAGATCGGCCCCGCCGTGCGCCTTGCGCAACGCGGCCTGCAAATCGCGCCAGAACTGCCATGCGGCGACGTCGTCGCGCGGCGCGGCCGGCCCGAGCACCGGCGCGTTGAAATCGGTGAGGTTGAGATCGGCGAATTCGACGATGCGCAGGCTGCCCAGCCGATGACGGATCAGCGGAAGCAGCGCAGCCCGCTCGCCGGTCGCAGCATCGCTGACAATGGCGATCAGCGGCTCGACGCCGTCGGTCGACGCAAACGCGCGGTACCATGACGCGTACCATTGCGGATGCTGGAACGCCGTAAGCGGCTCGAACGCGCCCCAGCGGGCGGCCGCCTGCGCCCAATCGGAAACCAACTCGACGCGATAACCGACCGCATAGGAAGCGACCCGCGCCCCGAATTTCTCGACCGCTGTCGTCAAGACCGTCATTCCAGCACCTGCTACCGGCAAGCCTGCTTAGGCCGCTTCCAACGCCGCTTTGGGCAGGTCGACGATCTTGCCGAGATCGCTCTCGTCGAGGCGGAAGTCGATCGTGCGCCGCACCGCGCGTTCGCGCTTCACCCATTTGCCGTCGCGCAGCAGCTTCTGCATCACCTGCTTGGCGAAGAAAGTCGGGCCGCGGATGCTGCGGCTACGCGGCGTGTAACCGAAGCGATGACGCAGCATGCCGTTGGCAAGATGCAGGATCTGGGCGCGGCGGATGTCGTCGTTGACATAGGAGATCGTCATCGAGATGTTGACGGTGTCGAGGTTCTCGACGCGGTGCGGCGCATTGAGCGGCCAGTTCAGCATCTGGCCGGGTTCGAGATCGATCACCTGCGCATGCCAGTCGTACCAGGGCTCGTAGGGGATATCGACCTCGACGTCGAACAGCGCGATGTTCTCGAGGTGCTCGGGCCGGATGAACGGCTGCGTGCTGGGATAGATGTAGACCCGCTTGCGACCGGCGATCTGGACCAGGCCCTGCCTCGGCAGATCGGCGTGGTAATAGACCTGCGCATCGGGCGACGAAATCAGGATGCCGGCCTGATGGGTCGGCGCGTCGAAGCCGGGAACCTTGGCGGCGATCTCGCCGAACATCCGCTCGATCATGTCGCGGTAGCGGCGATCGATCGCGGTGACGTTGCGCAGGTTCAGCCACAGGCCACCGCGCGAAATCGCCTCGATCACCTGGTGGCCGCGCAGCCTGCCGATCTCGCCCTCGCGCCAGACCCGGCTCGATCCCTTGGCGCCGGTCTTGACCAGGCTGTAATGCTCGCGCGGATAGTGCTCGATCAACTTGGCGAGATCGTCCATCGAGAACGCCGGCTGCTTGTGCATGGTGTGCTCGAGCCGGATCGGCTGATGGCTCCAGAGCCTGGAATGGTCGTCATCCCAATTCGTGAAGATCTTGCCCGTCGTCATGGTCGCGCTCCTGGCTGCGCCGTTTCGCTGCATCCAATGTCCCGTTCCGGGACGAGGTGGCAGCTCTTGAGCAGGGATTGGCAAGAACGGTGCCGTCGCGTATGCGCGCAGGGTTACGCAACGCTAATGTCTCGCCGATATGGCTAACCGCGACGTTTCCGGAGCCGGCCGCCGTGGCCGACAGGACTGAATGACTGGACCACCCCGATATCGCGCGCTGTTTCTCGGCGCCGGGCCGCAGATGCACTGCGGCGTCGGGCAGTTCACCCGTCTGTTGCAGGAGGCGATCGACAAGATCGAGCCCGGCGCGACCACGGCGTTAACCCTGACCCAGACCGACGGCACCATCGGCGAGATCTGGCGCGCGGTCGGCAACGCGGACAGCGTGGTCTGTAACTTCCCGATCGTGGCCTGGAAGCGCGTGATCGCGCGGCCCTTGCTTGCGCTGCTGTTCGCCCGGCTGCGCCGTCGCAAGGTCGTGCTGATTCAGCACGAATGGGCCGGCCTCAACGGCATCCGCCGGCTGACCTATATCCCCGCTTTGTGGCTCGCCAACACCATCGTGATGTTCTCGCCGCTGGTGCGCCGCGAGCTCGCCGACGATCGCATCATGCGCGGCATGGTGCGGAAATGCGTGCTGGCGCCGCTGCCGCCGAACATCGCCGCGCCGGCCGGCTTTTCGGATTCAATGCTGCTGCAGCGGCTTGTCGCGGCACGTAGCAACGGCCAGCTCATCGTCGGGCATTTCGGCTCGATCTATCCCGGCAAGCAGCCGAACGGGCTGCTCGAGATCGGCGCGATCCTGAAGCAGCGGGGCCTGCAGCCCCTGATCGTCTATGTCGGCTCCTTCATCCGCGGCACCGACAACATCGAGCAGAAATTCTATGCCCGCGTCGCTGAGCTGGGGCTGAAGGGCGACGTAATCGTTTCCGGCTATGTCGCCTCCGATCACGAGGTGTTCGGCCTGCTCGGCGAGATCGACGTGTTCTGCTACTCGCTCGCCGAGGGCCTGACCGCGCGGCGCTCCAGCATCCTGGCCTGCGTGCAGTCGGGCCGCCCGCTGATCGTCACCGGCCCGGCGCTGCCGGACGAGTTCGACCACCATCCGCGCTTCAAGGAATTGATCGATCGCGGCGCCATCCTGCTGGTGCCGCGCGACGCCGACAGTGCAGGCTATGCCGACCGGATCGTCACGGCGCTGAAGCGGCCGACCGTGCCCGTGCCCCCGTTCGATTTCGACGGCTGGTGGACGGACGTTGCCAACGCGGTCCGCGCGCAGCTCTAGCTACTTTTGAGCATGATCTCCGCGCGAACGCTACGCGTTTGTCGCGAGGGAAAACCGCTTCACACTTTTCCGGATCATGCTCTACGCCCGCATCCGGAACCGGGCCAGATAATGCAGCCCGAATACCGCGATCAGGAACGTCACCCAGATCGTGTCGGCGCGATCCAGGAAGAAGCTCTCCATCGACGACAAATAGAGACCGAACAGCCAGATGCGCAGGAACAGCATCGTCAGCGGCGCATCATTGCCGCCGCGATCCGCGGCCTGGAAGTCGCGGAGCGGCTTGACGACAACAGCCGCGATCAGCAGCACGAGACCCGGCAGACCGGTCCCGAGCGCGGTGTCGAGATAGCCGTTGTGGCTGTGCGAGGCGTAGCCCGCCCACTCCTTGCCTTCCTGCAGGTTCTGGACCGCGCTGGTGCCCCAGAACGCCTCGAAGCCGTAGCCGGTCCATAGCCGCTGATGCAGCGATTCGAGGGCGAAGGCCCAGATATCGGCGCGGCCGGTAAAGGAAGTGTCGATCGGCATCCGGTCGGCGATCGCGGCAAGCGTATCGCTCATCACGGTGCCGACGCTGAACAGATTGAGCAACAGCAGCGGCGTCAGCAGTAGCAGCGCGCGGCCCCACAGCGAGCAGATCACCGGCATCAGCGCGGTCAGCATCAGCACGGCGACGCACAGCACGATCGCGCTCTTGCCTGCGGTGAAGAACAGGAACACCGCAGCGAGCGCGGTCACGGCGATACCCGACAGCCAGCCGCCGGCCCGCATCAGATAGATGCCGAGGAAGATCAGCATCGCCATCATCGCGGCCGCGACGTTCTTGTGGCCGAACGCGCCGCGCCAGTTGCCGGCAAGCGCCGGCTCCTGCGGATCGGTGGCCTGGTGGATCGACAGATGCGGCGCGAGGAAGACGCCGAGGTAACACGTCACCAGCAGCACCAGCGCGGCGATGCCGAACCAGCGCATCAATTCGCCCTGCGATTTCGGCAGCAGCAGCAGCGTCGCGATCACCACGATGACGAACACCGACAGCGCCAGGCGGCGCAGCGAGGTGGCGGGATCAGACGACAGCAGGACGGTGACGCAGATCCAGCCGGCGAACAGCAGGAAGGCCGGCGTCAGCAGCGATTTCAGCGCCGGCAGATTGTCGCGCAAGGTCAGCGCCAGCATCGCGACCATCAGCACGCCGAACAGGGCGTAAAGCACCGCATCCTTGCCGGTGACCACGTCGCCGACATAGAAGCCACTGAGATCCGCGAACGGCCGCAGCGATATCCAGACCAGCAGGAGGATACCGACGAAGAATGCGCCGCGGACGATGTCCATCACCGGCCGTCGCGCAATGTCGGCGATCAGCGCCCGGCTCTCCGCGGTGACGGACAACTCACTCACGACGCGATCTTGGAAGCTGCGTAGGGCTGCGGCTCGATGCCGAGCACGGCAAGCGCGCTGCCGACCGCGACCACCATCGGGTGCATCGCAATCACGGCCTGCTGCTCGCGCAGCACGATGCGCGTGAAGCGATACACCGAGAACGGCACCAGGCCGAACATCTTGGCCTTGACCGCCGCGCGCGACCACATTGTCTGCGCCGCCTTGCGCTCGATGTGATAGTTGATCGCGCCGATCCGCAATCCGCGCCGCACGATCCAGCCGAGATTGGTCCGGGTCGAGGGAACGGTCTCGCTGATGACGGCGTCCGTGACCCAGAAGAAGCGAAAGCCGGCGCGGCGCGCCCGCGCGAAGAAATCGTGGTCGCCGCCGCCGAGGAAGTTGAAACGCAAATCGAAGGCGGGCTGTCCGAGCCTGTCGAACACCGCGCGCCGGATCAGGCAGTTGCCGCAGCCATAGATCACCGGAACCGGACCGCTGGCATGGTAGGCCGGCGCGAACGCCGGATGCCGTTTGAGGCTACCCTTTTGCTCATCATCGAAATTCGGCCACACCGGCCCGCCGACGATCTCGGCGCCGGAATTCTCGGCGGCCTGCACCATCCGCTCCAGCCAATCGGGCGAGGCGACCTCGTCGTCGTCGATCATCAGGAAGTTCTGCGCGTTCGGGAAGGTCTCGAGCGCGGTCTCGAATGCCGCGTTGATCGCCTGGCAATTGCCCTGCCGCGGCTCGACGATGCAGACGCCGCGAAGCTTGCCGGAATTGAGAAACTCGGCCGCGACCGGCGCGCTCTCGCAGCGCGCCGCATCGTTCTCGACCACGACGATCGCAAAGCTGCGCCCGGTACGCTGCGCCGCCACGGACTGCAGCGTCAGCCGCAGGTGCTTCGGGCGCCGGAAGCTTGGAATACAGATGACGGTCTCGACGGAGCAATCCAGCGCGGGCGAGGTGGTGACCCAGGCGCGGTCGGCTACAGCAAGCTCGGTCGACATCTCCATGCCCTCCTGGCAATCGCGATTCGCACGACGCATCGTCCCGGTACGGATCGGAATGGGACATGGCCGTCCCAAAGTGACCGGCGTGAGCAGCGATACGGCCGCGGATCGAACGTTACGGCGACCTCATGGCAAAATCCGCTCCAGAGGAGACCCGCGTTACCGCAACTTCGTCGCAAGGTTAATTTGAAATCGAACGAAGCGATTTGCAGGGATTGACGATCGCGTGGGGCGCGCAGCCTCACGATCGGCGCCACGCCGTTAGCCGATCCTTAGGGTTAAGAGCGGTCACGCGCGCGTACAGCGTGCCTTGCGCTCCAGTTGGCATTCAATTTGCTGATCACCCCATAAATCCTCGATCGATCCGGTCGCAACAACGCAAAACACTGCCTGAGGTTCACCTTGAAAGCGCTCGACCTCGTCTCGCTTGGCACCAAGCATGTCCGCAACGCCCTCTCGGAAGAGCTCTATCTGCGTACCGGACGGGACGTCACCCGCCCGGCCGCGATCTTCGCCGAGGTGGTCGAACGCTGCAATTACAAGTGCCGCTACTGCGATTACTGGCGCCGCCCTAACTATCGCGACGAGATGTCGATCGACGAATGGCAGCGCGCGCTCGCGAGCTTGAAGGAATTCATCGGCGCCTATCACGTCGAGTTTGCCGGCGGCGAGCCCTATATCAAGAAGGGCTTTCTCGACCTGCTGCGGTTTTGCCGCGACAGCGACATCCACTGGGGCGTCACCACCAATGGCGGCGCCTACCTCAACAAGAAGATCGTCGCGCAAACCGTCGAGGCGCGTCCGTTCAACATCAACATCTCGATCGATTCCACCGATCCCAAGATTCACAACTACTCGCGCGGCGTCGAGAACTCGCTGAGCGACATCGTGCAGGGCATCCGCAACGTCGCCGAACAGCGCCGTGCCGAAGGTCTGGATTTCCCTGTTATCATCAAGCCGGTCGTGCACCGGCTGAACTTCCGCCGCCTCCCCGAAATGGTCGATTGGATCCAAGAGATCGGCGCCACCGCGCTGAGCTTCCAGCCGGTCGAGCAAGGCACGCAGGAGGTCGACGACGAGCTGTGGATCGGCGAGAATGAGCTGGACGATCTCATCAAGGTCCGCGACGAGCTGTTGCGACTGAAGCGCGAGGGCGCACCGATCCTCAACGGCGAGGCCGTACTGCGAGCCTGGCCGAACCATTTCCGCCGCGAGAAGGCGCCGAAGGAGGTGATGCCCTGCCGCGTCGGCATGCGCAATTACTTCATCCGCTCCGACGGTCGCCTGGAAACGTGTTGGTTCTTCAAGCCGATCGGCAACGTGCGCACCCAGACCGCGCGCGAGATCTGGTACAGCGAGGAAGCCCGGGCCCGCCGCAAGGAGACCGTCGCCTGCGACAAGCTCTGCCTGTTCACCTGCCTTGCGCAGCGCACGCTGCAGGACAAGCTGAAGATGGGCCTGACGCTGTTGACCAACACCAAGGCCGCCTGACAGCCGAGAGCTTGAGCCTTTCCAACCGTCTGAAGTGTGACTCACTTTTCGTCATGCCCGGCCTTGTGCCGGGCATCCACGTCTTTGCGTCAGTTGCGCAAGAAAGACGTGGATGGCCGGGACGAGCCCGGCCATGACGGGCTTGCGAACGGCGCCTGATTTCTACTGCCGCCTTTTGAACAAACTACACCGCTGGTCAACCCCCAAGCAATTTTCGGAACAGGCTGGCGGATTCCGGAAACCGGCCATTGTCGATCTGCGTCGGCCAGAGTCCATCGACATCGAAATAAGCCGCGTAGGCGATCGCAGCCTGATTGGCCGCGAACCAGTCGTGCATCTGCTGCACGAAAAACGCGTTGTCGCCGGACTGGCCGACGCCCCATTCCGGATAGCTCATCAGCTTGCCGCGCGATGCTGCGAACGCCCGCTGCCATTCGAGACCGAACGGCGCCTTCAGACAGGAATTGATCCAGCGCTCCGCGGCGCTGCCGTCCGATTTGAAGTCGTAGACGTCGAGACCGATGAAATCGACGACGTCATCGCCGGGATAGGCGGCGTCGGCCGGCATGTCCTGCGCTCCCCAGCCCGGGCACCAGTCGAACTTGAAACTGCGGGAATGGCGACGGAAGATTCCGACCACGCGGCGGAACGCCTTGATGTAATCGTCCTCGTGGCCCTTGGCGAACCAGCCCGAGTTGGAGATGTTCATCTCCCAGCCGAGGCGGATGATCGCCTTTGGATGCGCCGCGCCGATGGCGCGCGCGGCCGCCTCGAACTCGGCATCGTGCAGGCCGCCCGCGACATCGGCGAGCGGCGTGCCCGACATGCTGAGCGGCACCGACCAGGCCAGATTGCGCGCCGGATTGAGCTTCTTCCAGAGCCCCGGCACCCAATCGAGCTTGTGAAAGTCGTCCCAGCTGCTCTGGCCGTAGAAGTCGACGCCGAGCACCGACGAGCGTGGCCGATTGAGCCATCTCTCCCAGGCCTGCAACACATGCTCGCGGCCGGTCTCGCCCCAATTGACGAAGGCGCCGGCGAACCGCGCCGACCCCGGCCCGAGCTGCGATCGGGCTGACGGCGCGGCCCGCGCAGTCGACAGTCCGTTCAGGGCAAGTGCCGCGACTGCGAGGGCACCGCGCCGCGTGATTCCGCGATCAGTCGGCATCGTGCGCTCCACCCGGTCCGCTCGCGGCGCGCGTGCCAAAAGCACACAGCGCCGACAGGGGGGATGTCTCGAAATGGACTGATGGTGCAGCCCGCCGTTCGGCCGTGCCGCTTACCCGCCGGAAATACCATCGAATCTGCATGTGCACTCACCTGTGCCGACCTCGTCGGCATTCGAGACGGCAGCACTGCAATATCCGGGCAACATCCCGGTCCAGCCTCAAAATCGCGCAGCCGAACGATGATTGACGATCCGCTAACGACCACTGCGGGCGGTCATTTACCATTGCTTAACCATCAGCGCCGCCGATAGGGTCATCAAATCTCTCCGGCACCGATCTTGCTGAACTGGGGTTCAGGACAAAGTCCCGCGGCCACGATGTGCCGCCGTGAAACGGCGCCGCCGGAGAGAGTTACGAGATGAACCCTGTCGCGTTGCTGACCCCGACCTACGGGCGCGATCTGGAAATCTGCACGCTGCTCTGCGAGAGCGTGGATCGTCACGTCACGTCGTTCTCCAGGCACTATCTGCTGGTCCCGGATTGCGACCTGCCGCTGTTCGCGCCGCTGGCCAGCGAGCGCCGCATCATCATTCCGGCCTCCTCGTTCCTGCCCGACTGGCTGCGGCCGCTGCCGCGCATGATCCAGCGCAAGCGCCGCCAGTTCTGGTGGTCGCTGCGCGCCAAGCCGGTGAACGGCTGGCACGTGCAGCAGATCCTGAAGATCGCGGCGACGATCGCGTTGCCTTATGAGCGGTTCTGCATCCTGGATTCCGACATCGTGTTCTTCCGCGATTTCGACCTTTCGCGCTTCCAGTATCCGAACACGATCCCGCTGCTGAAGATGGAGGACGCGGTCACCGCCGACCAGCCGCGCCATTCACGCTGGCTCGAGACCAGCCATCAGCTGATCGGCCTGCCGACGCCGCCGTTCCCGGCGCCGGATTTCATCGGACACATCATCTTCTGGGACGAGCAGACCACACGCAAGCTCACTGAGCGCATCGAGGCCGTCTCCGGGATGAGCTGGATCGAGGCGCTGTGCCGGACCCGCGAGTTCTCCGAATATCTGCTGTACGGCTTCTTCGTCGAAAACGACGAGTCCGCCGCGCTGCGTCACTCCAACGTGCCGAAGACGCCCTGCGTCAGCTACTGGGACGATCCGACCCTGAGCAAGGACGAGCTCACCCGGCTGCTGCTGCGCGCCAACAGGGACGACGTCGCATTCTCGATCGCATCATTCTCGGGGACGCCGGTCGCGACAATTCGTGAGGTCGTGGCCGAGAGCGACGCCATCCTGGCGTCGTCGGCGGCCACAAGGCTTTCGGAGCTCGCCGCATCATGCTGATCGGACAGGCCAGCATCAACCTGACCGCCAACGTGCTCTCGGCGCTGCTTGGACTGCTCAGCGTATTCACTTTCACGCGGCTGTTCGCACCGCATGACTATGGCATCTATCTGCTCGGTGTCGGCTTCGCCTCGGTCATATCGGTCTTCCTGGTCGGCTGGTTTCGCAACCTGATCCTGAGCGGCCACGCCCGCAACGACGGCACCGACGTCCGCGGCCTGGTCGTGTCGGGTTACCTGATCTGTTGCCTCACCGCCCCGATCGCCTATCTGCTGGCCCGCCTCGTCGGCCTCGATGGTGCCGCCGCGCTCGCGGCCGTGGTTCTCGCAATCGCAATCGGCCTGTTCGAGTTGACGCAGGATCTGCTGCGGGCACGGCTGAAGGCGCTCTCGGTCATGAAGGCAACGCTGGTCCGCGCGGCCGCCTTGCTCGGCCTTGGCGTCGTGGTTGCGGTGGTCAGCCCGACCGGCGTGCTGCTGCTGCTCGCAGCCACCATGGCCTATCTCGTTGCCGTGCTCGTGCAATCGCGCAGCGCATGGCGCGGCACCATCGTCAGTTTCGACCGGGCCGACCTGCGGTCGCTCGCCCGCACCGGCCTGCCGCTGACCTTGTCGCTGACGCTGCTCGCGATCTCGAGCGTGACCGATCGCTTCATGATCGCCAACCTGGTCGGCGCGGCCGATGCCGGCAAATATGTCGCGGCGCTCGACCTGGTGCGCCAGACCCTGATGATGCCGGCGATGAGCATGGCCGCGGCGTTCTTCCCGATGGCCGTACAGATCCATGCCCGGCAAGGCGACGCCGCAGTCACGAGCCATCTCGCCGATTGCCTCGAGCTGCTTGCTGGCGTCACGTTGCCCGCCTGTCTCGGCTTCGCGCTGATCGCCCCGCATGTCGCCAACATCGTCCTCGGCGCCGACTTCCGCGCGGTTGCCAGCGAGATCATGCCGGTCATCGCGATCGCCGTGCTGTTCCAGGTGCTGACGCAGCAATATCTGCATGCGAGCTTCCTGCTGTCGGGACGCAACTCCTTCTACCTGATCAACACCGCCTCGATCATCGCCGCGAATGTGATCCTGTCCTACGTGTTGGTTAGCCTTTACGGCACGATCGGCGCAGCGTGGGCGCGGCTCGGCGCCGACATCACGGGCTTTTTCTGCGCCCTGATCCTGAGCCGCTTCGCTTTCCGGATTCCGATCCCGCTCGGCCGGCTCGCGCTGATCATGGTCGCCGCGCTCGCGATGGCGCTCACCGTCGGCGCGCTCGACCGCGTCCTCGGCCTCGCCGATTTCCCTGCCGGCATCGTGCTGATCGGAGCGGGGCTCGCCGTCTACGCCGCGCTCTGCTGGCTGTTCGACATCGCGCGCCTGCGCGGCCGGCTGAAGCGGAGCCTCGTCATGTTCCACACCAGATCCGCAAACAGCAACGTTGGATGAGCCGATGAACAGATCCCTCGCGCTTGCTACGCGTCCCGCCCCGCTGACCGAACTCTCGATGCCCGTCCCCGCTGAAATCCATCCGGAATCACTGCTGGCCTTGCCGCCCGGCGAAGCCAAGCAGAGCCTGCTCACGGTTCACAGCATCCTCGAGGCCCGGCTGCCGGCCGGTCCGCTCGCGATTTACGAAGCCGGCGGCGGCTCGACCAGCTATCTGCCGCTCGGCGTACTGCGCCGTTCGCATGTGACGGTCGTGGACATCGACGCCGATCAGATTCGCAATAACAGTTATGCGCAGGAAGCCATCCTCGGCGACATCCAGACCCATCGCTTCCCGCCGCAGCAGCGCTTCGACCTGATCATCTGCTACAACGTCATCGAGCACATCCCCGATGTGGAGGCCGTGCTGAGCGGGTTCTGCGACGCACTGAAGCCGAACGGGCTGCTGCTGATCGGCGCGCCGAACCCGAAGTCGCTATCGGGCATCGTCACGAAATACTCCCCGCACTGGTTTCACGTCTGGTTCTACCGCCATGTGCGCGGCGAGAAGCACGCCGGGCTGCCGGGCGAGGCACCGTTCCCGACCCATTTCCATCCGCTGGTGACCCTCGGCAACCTCGAGGCGTTCGCGGCCGGCCACGGACTGCAGGTGATTTACCGCAAGAAATACGAGAGCCCGCGCTATCCCGAGATGCGCCGGCGCAAGCCGCTGCTGGCCGCGATGATCGACGTGGGCGCGAAGGCGATCAACGCATTGCTGCCGGGCAAGATCGACGTCCGGCACGGCGATTACCACGTGATCCTGCGGAAGCTTGGCTCATGAACGCGTTGTGGTCGGAAGCCAGGGTCAAGGTCAGCCACCGGCTGGCGATGCATGTGCAGGTCGAGCGCTTCCGCCTGAACAATGCTACGCCGATGGTGACCTTCACCTTTGACGATCTGCCGAAGAGCGCTGCGACATTCGGCGCCGACATCCTGGAATCCTACGGCGCCCGCGGCACATTCTACGTGTCGGGCGGGCTGGTTGGACTGGACGCACCGGACTGGCTCACCGGCAGCGCCGACGACGTCGTCTCGCTGCATCGCCGTGGCCATGAGGTCGGCTGCCACACGTTCTCGCACCGCCGCGCCTGCGACCTCGACGAGACCTCGCTGGCCGCGGAGATCGCGCGCAACCGGACCTATTTCCA